>CAXBRX010000413.1:0-3154 GCA_963977835.1 uncultured Derxia sp. | reverse complement strand
GATTCGGAGTGCGCTGCGCAGCGTGGCGCATTTGCGCGAACCGAAAGATAAGGCCTACGTCATCTACGATCGCATCGAAGCCGATGCGCCGCATGTGTGGGAGTGGAATCTGCATTCCTATCGGCGCTTCGAGGTCGTGGCCGACGGCGAGCCGTTCACTCTCAAAGCGTTTGGTCCATCGGGCAAGGTCTCGGTATGTGTCGACCTGTACGGACCCCCGCTCGAATTTGCGCAGTCCGACGTCTTTCCGATCGCCCCTTTGCCATCGGAGGGCGCCGCGTCGTGGCGGCTGCCGCAATGGCACGCGGTGCTGCGCACGCGCGAGACGCATGGGGCTGCCACCTTCGTGGCTGTCTTGCGCGAGGAATGCGCACCGAGGCGCTTCACCGTGAACGCCGATCAGGTGAACGGAACCGCCACGGTATCGAAGCAATCGTCATCAGATCAAAACGTTTCCGGCGCTATCGTGTTCCGCGGGGCGCAGGTGCGGCTCGATGGCGATTGGCATTGATGGCGCGGCGGAGAACCAACGCAATGTTTTCGATCCTCGGTTTTGCTCGCGGTGCAACCGACTATGAAGATGATCGTTCGATCGGCTCGCGCTTGCGCGCGCGTCGAATTGCGCCCTTGCTCGCCGAAATCGACGCGGTGCATCGTGCGCGCGGTCGCGTCGAGGTCATCGACATCGGCGGCACCGACGCCTATTGGCGCATCGTGCCGACGGCATTTCTCGAACAACGCCAAGTCAGAATCACGATCGTCAATCTGCCGAGCGTCGAATTGCCCGCCGACCATGGGCCATTCTCGTTCGTCCATGGCGATGGATGTGCGCTGGCGAATTTTTCAGACCGGTCGTTCGACATTGCGCACTCGAATTCCGTGCTCGAGCACGTTGGTGGTTGGGAGAACATGCTGCGTTTCGCGCGCGAGATCAGACGCGTGGCGCACGGCTATTTTGTGCAGACGCCGAATTTTTGGTTTCCGCTCGAACCGCATTGCATGGTGCCGGCTTTTCACTGGTTGCCGCTTCCAGTGCGTGTGCGGCTCTTGCTCAGCCTGCCGATCGGCTTATGGGGCAAAGTCGCGTCGGTCGATGCCGCGGTGCGCCTGGCCGAGAGTGTCCAGTTGCTGACGCGGACCCTGTTCGCGAGCTTGTTTCCCGATGCGCAGATCGGCAACGAGCGATTGTTGTTCCTCACCAAGTCATTCGTGGCGATGCATCTTCCATGCGCATCGCGATCATGACATGTCGCTGGGCGTTTCATGGGCATGTCGTATTTGCCGGCGATAGTGGACGCCTTGCTCGCTTCGGAAGAAGCACGCTCATTGGTACGTACCCATCATCGTGACATTGTTCGTCGGCACTTCCTCGGTTGAAGCATCGGAACGCCACTTCCGGCTGTTCTGGTGGCATCCCATGCCGATGGATTATCGCTTGCCCTTGTTCCGTTTGATGGAGCAGCGCTACGCCATCGAGTATTTCTTCCTGCGCCGCAACGACGCGTATGCCCCCGGGGCCGCGCATTATTCCGTGTCACCCAACCGCGGCTTCGCCTTGCGGCCGGGAACGATTGCAAATGAAGATGCCCGCGTGATCATCGACGGCGTGCGCCGAGCCGACGTGTTCGTCACCTCTTTTTTGTCCAATGCCTATTCGGCGCTCGGCGCCTGGCATGCAAAGCGCGCCGGCAAGCGCGTGGTGGTCTGGGAAGAGCTGAACCGATTCGTTCCTGGTTCTGCGCGCGCCATGGCAAAGCGCGGGTTGTATGCAGCGTGCGCGCGGTTCGTCGATGCCTTCTATGTTCTTGGCGTTCCGCAGATCGACGCGCTGCGCCAGTTGGGCGTCCCGCGCGAGCGGATCTTCGTCGCCAACGAGTGCCCGGGGCACGATTATTCGCAAGTGCCTGCAGACCCTGTCGAACTGGACATCGATGCGTCGGCGCCGGTGTTCCTGTTTTTGGGTCGCTTCATCGAAGTCAAGGGCGTCGAGTATCTGCTGCGCGCTTTTGCGGAGGTCCGTCAACGCCATCCGCGAGCGCAATTGGTGCTGGCGGGGGACGGCCCTTTGCGCGAACCGTTGATGGCCGTAGCGCGGGCGCTGAAGCTCGAAGGTGTGCGGTTTCTGGGGTTCGTCTCCGACATTGGATCGAAGAGCTGGTTGATGCAGCGCGCCTGTGCGCTGGTCGTACCGTCGATCCATACCGAGCGCGTGAACGAAGGCGGGCCGCTCGTCGTGCTCGAAGCCTTGTCGGCTGGTCTGCCCGTCATCGGCACCACCGCCTTGGGCAGCAGCACCGACAAGATCATCGAAGGCGTCGGCGGGCATGTGGTGCGCGAGCGCGATGCGGCAGCGCTGGCACGCGCGATGTCGGGCTTGCTCGAACGCGCTCCGCAAAACCGTGCATTGGTGCGCGACACCTTCGTGCGGCTGCCGGGGCACGCCCATCAGGCCGCGCAATTGCAAGGCGCGATCGAACATGCACTGCGCCGCGGCCAGCCGCGCGGCGCGCCATCCGCGCGGGCCCATGCATGATTCCAAAGATCTTTCATCAGGTGTGGATCAATCGGCATGCACCGCAGCTGCCCGCCGAATTCGCCGCCTATCGCGATACCTGGCTTCGACATCATCCCGACTGGGAGTATCGGTTGTGGAACTTGGAGAACCTGGACTTTCGCTGCGTGCGCGCCGACCTGTTGCCGCAGTGCATCTCCTATTCCGAATTGGCCGACTTGTTGCGGTTCGAATTGCTGTATCGGCACGGAGGCGTGTACATCGATACGGACTTCGAGTGCTTCAAACCGATCGACGGGCTGATCGCCGGGCTGCAGACCTTTGCCTGTTCGGAAAACGGCATGGTGATCAGCCCCGGGCTCATGGGGTCAGAACCGGGGTCGGACATCCTGCGCCGATTGGTGTACGGATTGCCGGAAACGATAGGCGATCTGCCGCCCAACGATGAAACCGGGCCGGGCTATGTCACGCGCACCATCCTGCATGGCGGTTTCGGCAGCGACTTCGCCTTGCTGCCTTCGAAATTGTTCTACCCCTATGCGATGGGCGAAGCGCGCGTTACGGCGGCCGATTGCGGCGAGGCCTATGCCGCGCATCATTGGGCGCATTCCTGGGCCGATCCTAAACAGCGCAGTCTGATCC
>CAXBRX010000412.1:0-3170 GCA_963977835.1 uncultured Derxia sp. | reverse complement strand
ATGCCGCGAAGGTGCAACTCTGGTCCGATGGCTTTTACGCCACGCCCGGCCTGCATTGGGACGCCAAGACTTTGCAAGGGCGGCCGTTCTTTTATTTCTCGTATGGCGCGGCGGTCAGCGAAGTCGTCATCGACACCCTGACCGGTGAATGCCGCGTGCTGCGCGCCGATGTGCTGCACGACGTCGGCCGTTCGCTCAATCCGGCGCTCGACATCGGTCAGATCGAAGGCGCTTTCATCCAGGGCATGGGCTGGCTCACCACCGAAGAATTGCATTGGCATCCGACCACCGGTCTGCTGACGACCCATGCGCCCTCGACCTACAAGATTCCGACCGCCAACGATTGCCCGGCGCATTTCGAGGTGCGTTTGTTCGACAACGCCAATGTTGCGGACAGCATTCACCGCTCCAAGGCTGTCGGCGAGCCGCCTTTGTTGTTGCCGTTCTCGGTCTTTCTCGCGATCCGCGATGCGATCGCCTCGATCGGCGGCCATCGCATCGACCCGCCTTTGCGCGCGCCCGCGACCAGCGAAGCCATCCTCGATGCGATCGAGGCGGTGCGCGTACAGGTGCAACGCTGAACCCCGACGACCATGAACGCCTTGCGTGATACCGCCGCTGCCTGGCTCGCCGCCGGGCGCATGGGCATCGTGGTCGAGATCGCGCGTGCCGAAGGATCGGTTCCGCGCGAGGCCGGCACCCGCATGCTGGTGGCCGAAGACGCTTGCGCCGGCACCATCGGCGGCGGCCATCTCGAATGGGAAGCCATCGCCGAAGCGCGCGCCTTGTTGCGACATGGTCTGGCGAGCGCCTATGAACGCCGCGTGGCGCTCGGGCCATCGCTTGGGCAATGTTGCGGCGGCGCGGTGCTGCTGCGCTATGTGCGCCTCGATGCGGCGGTGGTGGCCGGCTGGCCCGCGGCCACGCCGCGTTTCGTGCTGCAGTTGTATGGCGCGGGCCATGTCGGCCATGCGATCGCGCGGCTGCTCGCCGGGCTCGATGTTCAGGTGCAATGGATCGATGGCCGCGAAGAGGCGTTTGCCGATGCGCCGCCCGCGTCCAACATCGCGCGGGTCTGCGTCGATGCGCTCGACGCCGAAGTCGCGCTCGCGCCGCCAGGCGCCTATTACCTCGTGCTGACCCACGACCATGATCTCGACTGGCGCATCACCGAAGCGATTTTGAAGCGCGGCGATTTCGGCTATCTGGGCCTGATCGGCTCGCGCACCAAGCGTGCCAAGTTCGAGCGCCGTTATCGTGCGCGCGGCATCGCCGACGCGACGCTCGCGCGCATGACTTGCCCGATCGGCGTGCCGGGCATCACCGGCAAGGCGCCCGAGGTGATCGCGATCGCGGTGGTGGCGCAATTGCTCGCGGTCAGTTCCGCCGCCCCCGCGGCCACGCTGGCAGCGACTGAACCGGGATGCAGTGCGGCGTGATACAAACACGGCTTTGCCTGCACCTTTACGCACGATGAATCATTGGTTTGCTCCTGCTCCCGACGAGCAGCGTTGTCCGTTGCCGATGCACGCGCTGTGCGCATTGACCGATGCACTCGGCACCGCGGCATTTCCGCATGCGCTGTTGAACGCGGTGCGCGTGCGCGTGCCGGTGCTGCAACTGGGCATCAGCCGGCTCGACGCCGACAACACTTTTCATAGCCTGTGGTATCGCTGCACGATCGAAGGGCAGGACGCCGCCGATCGTCTGCGCACGGGCGCGCGCGATTACGCCGCCAAGTTCTACATGTCGGACCCGATCGCGCGCTTCATCCAGCCTTTGCGCGAGCAGGCGCGCAACGGGCCGATGCCGGTGCTCGTGCATCGCATGGCCGCCGATGAAGTCCCCAATCGCGATTGGCGTGCCGCCAATTACTTGAGCGGCGGCATCGTCGAGCGTGTGGGCCTGGTGTGCGCGCTGCCCAACGAAGAAGTGTTCGCGATCAGTCTGTTCCGCCAGGCGGCCGAAGGGTTTTTCGAGCAGGACGAACTCGATTGGGTGATCGCCTGCGCCCCGATGCTGACCCGCCTCGTGGTGCGGCATGAGCGCATGATGCGTCCATCCGGTCCGGTGGCATCGGGTGGCGCACAAGCGGGCGATGGACTGGCGGCCGCCACGCCGGCGTTGACCCCGCGCGAAACCGAGGTCTGCAGCCATCTGGTGCAAGGCTTGTCGTATGCCGAGATCGGCCAGGCCTTGGGCATCGGTGCCGAGTCGGTGCGCACTTATCGCAACCGCGCATTTCTCAAGCTGCGCATCACGTCGCGCAACGAGTTGTTGTCGATGTTCCTGAGCTGATGCCCGTCAGACGAGGTGCCCGCATGTCCCGCACGCTGTTGATCCGCAATGCCGATGTCATCGCCACGATGGACGATGCGCGCCGCGAACTGGCGCAGGCGAGCATCCTGATCCGCGATGCGGCCATCGAAGCGATCGGCCCGGCGCATGAATTGCCGCAGACCGCCGACGAAGTCATCGATGCGCGCGGCCATGTCGTGATCCCCGGGCTCATCAACACGCATCACCACATGTACCAGAGCCTCACGCGCGCGATTCCCGCCGCGCAAAACGCCGAGTTGTTCGGCTGGCTCAAATCCTTGTATCCGATCTGGGCCGGGCTCACGCCCGAGATGATCCGGGTCTCGACCCAGGTCGCGATGGCCGAGCTGCTGCTCTCGGGTTGCACCACGAGCAGCGACCATCTGTACCTCTACCCCAACGGCGTGCGCCTCGATGACAGCATCGAGGCCGCGCATGAGATCGGCATGCGCTTTCATGCCGCGCGCGGCTCCATGAGTGTGGGCGAAAGCGCGGGTGGCTTGCCGCCCGACCGCGTGGTCGAGCGCGAGGACGCGATTCTGGCCGACACCCAGCGCCTGATCGAAACCCATGACGACCAAGGTCGGTACAGCATGTTGCGCGTGGTGGTGGCGCCGTGCTCGCCGTTCTCGGTCAGCCGCGATCTGATGCGCGAAGCCGCCAAGCTCGCACGCGCCACCGGCACCCGGCTGCATACGCATCTGGCCGAGAACGATCACGACATCCGCTACACGCGCGAACAATTCGGCATGACGCCCGCCGAATATGCCGAAGACCTCGGCTGGCTCGGCGACGATGTCTGGCATGCGCACTGCGTGAAGCTCGATGCCGCGGGCATCGCGCGCTTCGCG
>CAXBRX010000411.1:0-3177 GCA_963977835.1 uncultured Derxia sp. | reverse complement strand
CCGCGGCGGCCGCGAACAAGCCGGCCAGCGCGTTGGCAATCGGCTTGCGGCGAAACACCGGATCGATTTGCCGCGGATTCACGCGTGCCGGTTGGCCGGCTTGACGCAAGCTGTTCATAAGAACTCCCAGAGCAAGCGCACATGCGCGCGGTAATCGCCGGATTTGGTGTGGTCATGACCGGTGCCGCCATCCGACAGCGCACGGGCGAGATCGAGATCGAGCGACAGGCCTTTGGGGCCGGTCAGGCGCAGGCCAAGACCGACGCCGCGCAGGTAGTAGTTCAATGCGGGCAGGCTGGAGCCGGTCCACGGATCGAATTGCAGCGAGGTCAGCTTGGCGGCGTCGTAGAACGCGAGCCCGGTCAAGCGCCAGGGTTGGCTCGCATCACCAAGCGAGCGCGTCGGCGTGCGCACTTCGGCGCTGATGCGCAGCGCGCGGTCGCCGGTCTGTTCGCTGTCGAGATAGCCGCGCACCGTATCGACGCCGCCCGCGGCGTATTGCTCGTTGGGCAGCAACAGATCGGACGCGAACTGCGCTTCGAGGTGGCCCGTGAAACTCCATTGGCCCCCGAGCGTTTCGGTGTCGTGGGCGCCTACGCGCAAGACCGCGTATTGCGCCGACGCGCCATAGCGCTTGGCAGCAAATTCGGTCTCGGAATTGCCGAGCAGATTGCGCAGGCCGAGCGTGGTCGTCGCATCGAACGCGGTATGGGCGCCGTCGCGCAGCCAGGTGCCGTTGTACGCGGCGACCAAGGGCGCATAACTGATTGCGGGCTGCAAGGTGGTCGTCGCACTGCCGCCGACGATGGATTCGACCTTGTGGATGTCCTTGTAATCGAGGCCAAGGCTCAGCGATTGCGCGTAATTGGGGCGCATGGGCAAGGGCGCGATCCAGCGCAGACCCGCAACGTCGCTGTTGTTGAGCACACTCGTCACGCCCGGCACATTGCTGCTCGAATGCACGGCGTACAGCGCGAGCCCTTGGCCGCCAGCGCCCACCGGCAGCATGTAATTTGCGGCCAGCATCTTCATCTGTTCGGGCGCTTGCGGCGCCACTTGCGCCGTCAGGCCGAAGGTATGGCCGCTTTGCCAAAGGTTGTCGTAGCGGACCGAGCCGCTCAGGCGCAATGGGCGGGTGCCCACGCTTTGCCGGTTGTTGAGTTCGACGCTCGCATGCAGCGGCAGTTGGTCATCGACTTCGAGGTTGACTTCCACGGTGCCGGGCACGCGGCCGGGTTTTAGCACCGGCGTGATCTTCATGTCGGGGCTCTGATTGAGCGCATCGAGCTCGCGCTGCATTTGCGGGAAGTAGGGCACCTGGCCCTCGGCGAGTTCGGGCACCTGCTTGCGAATTTCGCTCGACGGGTGGTAGTCGGCGTTCTTGACGCGCAGGCGATCCACGCGGCCTTCGGTGACGGCGAGTTGCACCACGCCTTCATCGACTTTCTGTTCGGGAATGCTCACCACGACGGTTGGGTAACCGGCGTCGCGATAGACGCGCTCGAGCGCGGCACGCGCCGATTCGACATCGTTGAGCGTCTTCTTCAGTCCGAGAAACGGCGTGACGGCGCGCTCGATGTCGATGTCGGACAAGCGCGTGTTGCCATGGATCTCGTATTCGAGGATGTCGAACGCCGGAACCGAGGTGTCGTCCGCAACGGCGTGCGCGGTCAGCGAATGAATCGCCAGCGTGATCAACACCATCACGCGCGCGAAGGGGCGCAGCAACGAAAATGCCGACGAGAAATGAATCCGGTTCATGAGCGTCGCATACGGTGGATGTACTAGATTTGAATACTGTTCTTCGGTTATGACAGCCGCCGGCACAAAGAACAAAACACGCCCCCGAACTTCAGGGGCGTGTTCAACACAGCGTCAATGTTTGGGCGGCAACCGGGTTGCCGCTCTCAAGCGCTTATTGCAACGGCGCGCAGTTGTTGCCATTGCGGCTGTAACGCGCGGTCTTGCCGTCGCCGTAGGTGCCACCGGTCAGGTAGGCATTGCCGGTGACGTTCGACAGGCTGGCCTTCGAGATGTCGTCGGCGATCGCCTTGGCGGCCTTGGCGGCCACGGAGGTGGCGGCCGTCGTGCTCTTGATATAGGCGCCCATTTCAACGGCGAATTGATACGCGCCGGTGACGAGGTTGGCACGGTGCAGGCTGTCATACGCGCCGGCCGCCGTGTAGTTCGGGCTGACGCCATCGATCTTCACAAAGTAGTACTTGGCGTTCGGGAACGAGGATTGCGGCGTGGCGGCATCGACGCTGTCCTTTTCACCCAGGCCGACCACGCCGAGCGAATAATCGGTGTTGGCGGTCGTGCCCGTGGCGCTGCCGGACCAGACGCAGTTTTCGGCAATGCCAGTGGAGTTGTTGGCCGCATCGACGACCGTGTAGTTGTAGACGCCATCGGACCCCGGGCCAGTATCGGCGCTGGTCGAGACCGCGGTTGAGCCCAGATAACCAGCGAGGCCGCAGACGTTGTTCAGGAAGAAGATGTTCGACGCGGCTTGCGAACCCGATTGATCATCGCGGCGGCAGACCGTGATGTTGCGGCCGGTCTGGTTCGGGACGATGGCTTGGTAGGACGTGTATTGGCCGCCGCTGGTGACCAGCGTGCCGTAATCGGCCTTGCGGATGCTGGGCTGGCAAGCACCGTTGCCGGTGCCGACGGCGAGCGTCGACGCGGTGGCGGAGGCGCACGACGAGGGCAGCAGACCGTCGTGAATGTTCTGGGCCAGCAAGGCGTCGTACAGCACGCCGTTGACGATGATGCCGAAGCCTTCGAGGCCGGTGGAGGCAAAGCTGCCGGCGTTCTTGAGCGCGACGCCGGTGCTCAACAGATTCGGGGCGAATTCATTGGCATGCACATCGGACAAAGCCATGTCAGCTTCGTGCGCGGCGCTGCCGCCGGAGCAGGTGATTTGCGCGTCGGCGACGTTCGGCGAGGCCGGCGTGGACGTGGTGCCGCAACCCGTGGCGGGCAGGCTCAGCACGGTGGCTTCGGCTTCGGTGGTGGTCGTGGTGATCAATTGATCCAGACCAGCGGCCGAACCGTTCTTCGATTGATAGATCACCAGCACTTTCTTGCCGGTGCCGAAGATGGCCGACTTGCCGTCGCCGAGCCAGCAGATCGGAAGAGCACACGTCTGAACTCCAGTCACGAGTGGATATCTCG
>CAXBRX010000410.1:0-3181 GCA_963977835.1 uncultured Derxia sp. | reverse complement strand
GGCCACCCTGGTTGCTGCCGCGCTGCTCGTGCGTGGCCTGCGAGTGCCGCAGCAGGGCCTCGATGGCGCCGAAAGTCTGGGCCCGGTTCTTGTTCAAGGTATCGAACGCGCCGGCTTTCACCAGGCTCTCAATCATTCGTCGATTGACAGCGCTCAGATCGACACGTTCGCAGAAGTCGTACAGCGAAGTGAAAGGACCGCCTTCACTGCGCGCTTTTTCGACCGACTCCACCGCGTTCTGCCCGACATTCTTGATCGCTCCCAGTCCGAACCGAATGCCTTGCTTGTCGCCATGCGTTACCGGCGCGAAGGTCCATTCCGATTCATTCACATCCGGCGGAAGCACGCGAATCCCCATGTCGCGACACTCATTGATGTACATCACGACCTTGGTAGTGTTCGAGGCTTCCGAGGTGAGTAGCGCAGAGAAGAATTCCAGAGGATAGTGAGCCTTTAGGTACGCGGTTACAAAGGCCAAGTAGGCATAGGCTGCGGAGTGCGACTTATTGAAGCCGTAGCCCGCGAACTTTTCCATCAAGTCGAACATTTCGTCCGCGCGCTGTTCGTCGATGCCGTTCTTGGCCGCGCCTTCCGCAAAGATCTTGCGGTGCTTGGCCATTTCCTCGGCCTTCTTCTTGCCCATGGCCCGGCGCAACAAGTCGGCGCCGCCGAGCGAGTACCCGCCGATGATCTGGGCCATCTGCATGACCTGCTCCTGATAGACCATGATCCCGTAGGTCTCGGAGAGGATGCATTCGACGCGCGGGTCGGGGTATTCGACTTTTTCCTTGCCGTGTTTGCGATCGCAAAAACTCGGGATCAGGTCCATCGGACCCGGGCGATACAAGGCCACGAGGGCGATGATGTCCTCGAACTTGTCGGGCTTCGCCTTGACCAGCATGTCCTGCATGCCGCGGCTTTCCAACTGAAACACGGCGACGGTGTTCGCGGTCTTGAGGATGTCGAAGGCGGGCGCATCGTCGAGCGGAATCTGCGCCAGATCGAAGCCTGCGAAATCGCCGCCGCGCCGATGGATGTAGCGCACCGCCCAATCGAGGATGGTGAGCGTGGTGAGGCCCAGGAAGTCGAACTTGACCAGGCCGACCGCCTCGACATCGTCCTTGTCGTATTGCGAGACCACGCCGCTGCCGGCGTTCTCGCCCGGC
Source organism: uncultured Derxia sp. (assembly GCA_963977835.1). Taxonomy (GTDB): domain Bacteria; phylum Pseudomonadota; class Gammaproteobacteria; order Burkholderiales; family Burkholderiaceae_E; genus CAXBRX01. The sequence continues at coordinate 2,015 of CAXBRX010000410.1, read as the reverse complement.
GCGTTCTGGGTGTAAAGCGGGCAGAAATCGGTGAGTTTGCCGGGCGCGATCAGCACCCCGCCCGCATGCATGCCGACGTTGCGCGTAAGGCCTTCGACGCGTGCGGCCAGATCGAGCAGCGCCGCGACTTCTTCTTCGTTCTTGGCGCGCTCTTCGAGCTGCGGTTCTTCCTTGCGCGCGTAGATGAGCTTGTCGTCGGGCTCGTCGGGCACCGGCTGGATGGTGACCGTCTTGCCCGGCATGAACGGAATCAGCTTGGCGATCGAATCGACATAGCCATAGCTCATGTCGAGCACGCGGCCCACGTCACGGATCGCAGCCTTGGCGGCCATGGTGCCGAAGGTGGCGATCTGCGACACCGAAGCGACGCCGTATTTGTGCCGCACGTATTCGATGACGCGGTCGCGGCCGTCCTGGCAGAAGTCGATGTCGAAGTCGGGCATCGAAACCCGCTCGGGGTTCAGGAAGCGTTCGAACAGCAGGTTGTACTTGAGCGGATCGAGGTCGGTGATGCCCAGCGAATACGCGACCAGCGAGCCGGCGCCCGACCCCCGCCCGGGGCCCACCGGCACGCCGTTGTTCTTGGCCCAGTTGATGAAGTCCGCCACGATCAGGAAGTAGCCCGAGAAGCCCATCTTGACGATGGTGTTGCACTCGAATTCGAGCCGCGCTTCGTAGGTCGGCCGTTGCGCCTCGCGCACCTGGGCATCGGGGAACAGCACTTCGAGCCGGCGCACCAGACCCGCGGCCGCCTGGCCGTGCATGTAATCGTCGAGGGTGACGCCCTCGGGCGTGGGGAACAAGGGCAGTTTGTGCTTGCCGAGCTCGAGCGTCAGATTGCAGCGCTTGGCGATTTCCAGCGTGTTGGCCAGGGCCGCGGGCAGATCGGCGAACAGCGCGATCATCTCGGCCTGGGTCTTGAGGTATTGCTCTTCGGTGAAGCGCCGCACACGCCGGGCATTGCCCAGGATTTCGCCGTCGGCGATGCACACGCGCGCCTCGTGGGCCTGGTAATCGTCGCGCTGCAGGAATTGCGCCGGATGGGTGGCGACCACCGGCAAATCGAGCGCAGCCGCCAGTGCCACCGCCTGGCCGACGTAGGTCTCGGCGCCCGCATGTCCGGCGCGCTGCAATTCGATGTAGAACCGGCGCGGGAAGCGCTCTGCCCAACGCTGCGCGGCGTTGCGCGCCGCCTCCTGGTTGCCCGCCGCCAGCCAGGCGCCGACATCGCCCAGATGCGCACCCGAGAGTGCGATGACGCCATCGGTGCCCTCGTCGAACCATTCGGCGCGCACCTCGGCGCGGCCACGGTACTGGTTGTCGAGCCAGGCGCGCGACAACCAGTCGCACACGCGCAGATAGCCGGCGCGGTTCTGGATCAGGAGCAGGAGGCGATGCGGCTTGTCGCGTTCGTCGGGGTTGGTCACCCAGACATCGCAGCCGCAAATGGGTTTGACGCCCTTGGCGCGCGCTTCGCGGTAGAACTTGACCAATCCGAACAGGTTCGACAGGTCGGTGATGGCGATGGCGGGCTGACCATCGGCCTTGGCCGCACGGGCCAGTTCATCGACGCGCAGGATCCCGTCGACGATGGAAAACTCGGTGTGGCTGCGCAAATGGACGTAGCCGGGCATAGGGATTTGCGGTGACATATTCCACGAATGTTAGCTGACGTTGCGCGGCCGCTGCACGGCAGCGTGCCGCTCGTCGGCCACCAGGCGGCGCCAGTCGGTCGCGGGGTTCCTTCCTCGCGCGAGATGGCGTTACCGTTCATGACAACAAATAGGAATGGTCCGGCCATGAAAACTCTGCAAACCGGTGTGACGCTCGTCGAACTGATGGTGACGATCTCGATCCTCGCCATCCTGGCGGCGATTGCTGCGCCGAATTTTGCCAGCCTGATGTTGACCAATCGCCTTGCCACCCAGACCAATGGCGTGATGGCCGCCGTGACGACTGCACGCGGCGAGGCGATCCGGCGCAACCAGCGCGTCGTGGTTTGCCGCTACGACGGC
>CAXBRX010000409.1:0-3184 GCA_963977835.1 uncultured Derxia sp. | reverse complement strand
CATCAACGCCGAGCCCGATTCGTTTGCGCAACGTTTCGCGCGTCTGCATGGGCCGTCGATCTGCGCGATCGCGTTCCGGGTCCAGGACGCGGCGTTCGCCTACCGGCGCGCGCAGGAACTCGGCGCCTGGGCGTTCGCGAATCATGCGGGGCCGATGGAACTCAACATCCCGGCGATCAAAGGCATCGGCGACAGCCTCATCTATTTCGTCGACCGTTGGCGCGGCAAGGGCGATGCGCAGGAGCATGCGATCGGCAACATCAGCATCTACGACGTGGACTTCGTGCCGATCGCGGGCGCGCAGGCTCATCCGCGCGGCCAGGGCCTGACCGTCATCGACCATCTGACCCACAACGTGCATCGCGGCCGCATGAAGGAATGGGCCGAGTTCTACGAGCGCTTGTTCAACTTCAAGGAAGTGCGCTACTTCGACATCGAAGGCAAGCTGACCGGCCTGAAGAGCAAGGCGATGACGAGCCCGTGCGGCAAGATCCGCATCCCGATCAACGAAAGCAGCGACGACAAAAGCCAGATCGCCGAATACCTCGACCTGTACCACGGCGAAGGCATCCAGCACATCGCGCTCGCCACCGACGACATCTACACGACCGTCGAAGGCCTGCAAGGCGGCGGCGTGCAATTCCAGGACACCATCGCCACCTATTACGACCTGGTGGACAAACGCCTGCCCGGCCATGGCGAGCGCCTCGACGAATTGCGCCGCCTGCGCATCCTGATCGACGGCGCCACGCATCAAGGCGCGCCCAATGAATTGCTGCTGCAGATCTTCACCAAGGAAGTGATCGGCCCGATCTTTTTCGAGATCATCCAGCGCAAGGGCGACCAAGGCTTCGGCGAAGGCAATTTCCGCGCGTTGTTCGAATCGATCGAACTCGATCAGATCCGCCGCGGGGTGCTCAAGCCCGATGCGGCCGCGGCCTGAGCGCGAGGAGGATCGACATGAGCACAGCCACCGCCGGCCCCATCACTTACGGCGAGCACACCCTGAGCCCGCGCGGCGATTACACCGGGCGCCACGCCGACTGGACCTGCGCGCAGGACTGGGCGCGCTACACCCCCGCCGAGCATGAGCGCTACCGGCGCTTGTACGCTGCGCGCAGCCGGCACATCGGCGACGAAGCCGCGCCCGAGGTCTTGCATGCGCTCGGTCAGCTCGATGCGGCCGAGGCGATCCCGCGCTTCGATCAGGTCAGCGAACGGCTGCGCCGCGCCACCGGTTGGGAACTCGCGCCCGTGCCCGGCCTGATTCCCGAAGACGCCTTCTTCGCCTTGCTCGCGCAACGGCGGTTTCCGATCACGGTCTGGCTGCGCGAAGAAGACGAGTTCGATTACATCGTCGAGCCCGATGTCTTCCACGACTTTTTCGGCCATGTGCCTTTGTTGTTCAACCGGGTGTTCGCCGATTACATGCAGGCCTTCGGCGCGGGCGGGGTCAAGGCTCAGGCGCTCGCGCGCACCGATCCGGCGCTATACGGCCATGCGCTCGAAATGATGGCGCGCTTGTATTGGTACACCGTCGAATTCGGGCTCATCCAGACCGAAGGCGGTTTGCGCATTTACGGCGCCGGCATTTTGTCGAGCGATGCCGAGCCGGCGCATGCCTTGTATGCGATCGCGCCGGCCCGGGTCGGGTTCGGCCTCGAACGCGTGATGACGAGCCGTTACCGCATCGATGCGTTCCAGGACACTTATTTCGTCATCGACAGCTTCGCGCAATTGTTCGAGGCGACCGCGCCCGATTTCACGCCGCTGTATGCGCAACTGGCCGCGCGCACACCGACCGCGCCTGGCATCGTGCTGCCGGGCGAGCGTTTGTATCGGGCGAATTTGCGCTTGCGCGCCTGAAGGGGCTGCGGGTTCAGCGCCGCGGCGGCAGATTGACGCCGGTGTTGGGCTGCGGGGCGGGCAGGCCGGGCGGCGTGACGCCTTGCGAACTGGCCGCGCCCGCGCGCGCTTGCGGCACGCTGAGTTCGGACAAGGCGCCGCCCTGGTCGATCACCACGCGATCGACATGCACCTCCCGCAAAATCGCGCCGCCGGCCAAGGTCTGGCCGGTGGAATAGGCGCGCGGCGGTTGGTCGTCGACGGCGAGCAAGGCGACGCCCTGGGCATGGGTTTGTGTCGGCGCGACCACACCTGTGACGCGGATGTTGCTCGAGCTGCCTTGTACCGCGCCGCCGAACAGGCGGGCATGCAAAGCGGTGTCGAGGCTGGGCGGCGGCGGAATGGCCGAGGCGACCGGCGCGACCACCGGAACCGGCGCGCGCAATTGCATGACCCAGTACGCGCCGCTGGCGCACAGGAGTGCAAACAGAATCAAGGTAGTGATGCGTCGTGCCCACATGATGCAACACAGTATGTCATAGCCCAGGCGTCAAACGCCTGCGCCAAGATGTGACCGGGTTTGCGTTCACCTGGCCCTTCGGTCAAACTCGGCGCGCCCTTTTTCGACCCGTCCAACACAAGGATCGTCCGTTCATGAAGTGCCTTTCATCGCAGGTTCGCGGCCCGCAATCCGCGCGCGGTTTCACCTTGATCGAAATCATGGTCGTGGTGGTGATCCTCGGGATTCTCGCCGCGCTCGTCGTGCCCAAGGTCATGAGCCGCGCCGACGACGCCCGCGTCACCGCCGCCAAGCAGGACATCTCGCAGATCATGCAGGCGCTCAATCTGTACAAGCTCGACAACAGCCGCTACCCGACCGCCGAGCAAGGCCTGCAAGCCCTCGTGACCAAGCCGACCGTCGACCCGATTCCGCCCAACTGGCGCACCGGCGGCTACCTGCCCAAGGTGCCGGTCGACCCCTGGAAGAGTCCGTACCAGTACGCCAATCCGGGCATCAAGGGCGATGTCGACGTACTGTCTTACGGTGCGGACGGCAAGCCGGGCGGCACTGACTACGATGCCGACATCGCTTCCTGGGAACTCTGAGCGCGGTCCGGCACGCGTGCGGCGCGCGCCCGCGCGCGGCTTCACGCTGATCGAATTGATGGTGGTGGTGGTGTTGATGGGCGTGATGCTCGCCACCGTCGCCGTCACCGCCTTTCCCGACGACAAGGCCAAGTTGCGCACCGAAGCCGACCGCCTGGCCCAGCTCTGGACCATTGCGCACGACGAAGCGCAGGTGCGCGCCAGCGCCCTGGTCTGGGAGGCCGACGGCAAC
>CAXBRX010000408.1:0-3185 GCA_963977835.1 uncultured Derxia sp. | reverse complement strand
CGCGCGCAGCCATCTGGAGGCCGCGCGCGCGCAAGCGCTTGCTGGCGCGACACGCGACGGCACGCTCGGCGATGCGCATCTCGATCTGTTTGCCGAGGAATTGCGGCTGGCTCAGGAAAGCCTTGCGAGCATCACCGGCGAGTTCACGGCCGACGATCTGCTCGGCGAAATCTTTTCGCGGTTTTGCATCGGCAAGTAGCGCACCACGACGCCCTTTAACCCGCTACCGATGTGGCGCTCGCTTAAGTGGTTTGCGGTGATGGCAGGCTACGACGTTTCGGATCGAAAACCTTGTCGATGAATGCCAGCCATGGGCGATCCACCAATGCATAGAAGAGAAAGGCTCCGCCGATCGTTGCCGCGCTAAAGATTGCGAACGTGAGGAACAATGATGACGAGGCGATCCAGGTGGTGGAGGCGACCGAACTGAGCACCACGAAATGCACCAGATATAGTCCGAACGAGATGCGCCCCAACCACATCAACCATGTGGTCGAGAACCAACGACGCAGACTGGGGCAGGTTTCGACGACGGCGATCAGCACGACGCCAGCGATCGGATAAACGTAATTGACCGAGATTTCGCGCGGTAGCGATCCCTGAAAGGACCGCGCGGCGATCAGAGCCAACGTCAGGCCTGCCAGTGCGATGGGCAATTTGATCTCGAGGGGCCTGGTTCGCAGTCCGAACGCCAGCAGCGCTCCCAGCAGAAACTCGAAGTAATGAGTACCTAGAGATAGGGCGAGGCCAAGACTGATCAGTACCGCCTGCGTCGCCAGCGAAAGCCGTCCGCAGCACCACGCCAGAGCGATCATCGCGAACACTGCAAACAACTCGTAGGAAATGGTCCATAAGTTGGTGTTGTACGAGTACGCTGCATCGAAGCCGACATATGCGGAGTACAGGGGTTCCAGCACGGCTAGTTTGAAATCCGGTGTGAAGCGATACCACTTCACGAGCCAATCCGATCCGCTGGTTGCTGCGGCCTGCACGTTGGACATCTGACCGCCTTGATGCAATCCGAACGCGATCAGCGACAACACAAGGATTGGGATCGAGAGACGAAAGTAACGTTTGATCGCGCCGCGAACACAGGCTCGCGCCTCAACACCGTGGAATTTTCGGAAGAACAGAAACCCGCTCATCACGAAAAAGACTGCGACTGCGAAAAGTCCGTTCCAGAAGGTACTGAGTGGGGTGTAGTTGACGGGATTTTGGGACGAGAGCTGCGCATTATCGAAAGATCTGAAGAAGTGCAGTAACGCGACTGCCATTGCCGCGATTCCTCTCAGGCCGTCCAGATGTGTTGCACGATTCTTCATCGGGTACCTTTAGCCGTTGGCCGCCATGCGTCGCGTGAGCATCTTGAATTGCGTGGTGATCGACAACGAGTGTTCGCGGTCGCCGGGGCGTAGTTCGATGGCCATGCCGGGCGCGATTTCGCCTGGCGTGCGCACTTCGAGATACCAGCCGCAATAGCCGGACTGCACCATGAGTTTGGGGGCTTGTGCGAAGCCCATCACCGCGGCGAATTTGAAGCAGGGGATGCGCGGGCTGGTCACGACGAGTTCGGTGCTGCCGATGCGCAGCACGTCGCCGATGTAGACCTCGGCCTCGACGAGGCCGGCCAGGCTCAGGTTCTCGCCCATCGCGCCCCAGGGCAGGTCGGGCAGATCGGCATAAGGCAGCAGGCCGTCGGCGCGCGCACGGCCATTGGGCCGCAAGGTCTGGCGACGTACCGTATTCCAGAACGCGTAATGCTCGCTCGGGTAGGCGTAGACCGCCTTGGCGAGTCCGCCGTGCACGCTCTGGTCGACTTGCTCGTCGCCGTCGAGTCCGAGCGCGACGACCTGCGCCGAGGCCACCGCGCGTTTGACGATGCCCGACATCACCGTGCGATCGCCGGCCGGCAAGGGCGCGGCGCGTCCGGTGTTGACCGAAACCAGTTGGAGCGCGGCCATGCTCAGGCGGGCGCGGTGTCGTCGAAACCGATCGCGGGTGCGACCAGGCGCATGTTCACCACGACTTCCTCGCCTTCCTGGGTGATGGTCAATGAACCGCCGCGGCGTGGCAGCAAGGATTTGACGAGGCCCAGGCCGCTGGTCGAGCGCGCGAGCGCGGCGAAGCTGAAGCCGGGCGGCAGGCTGCCGCGGTTGATGATGACGAGTTCGGCGCCTTCATCGGTGCAGGCGAGCGTGGCACGCGCTTCGCTGCCGGGGGCGCGGTACTTGAGCGCGTTGGTCGCGAGTTCGGTCACCACGAGGGCGACCGGCACCGCTTCCTGCTCGGGCAGGCGCATGCGCGTGAGCGCATTGCCCGAGAACGACACCGGCAGTTTGGCGTCGTGCAAGGCGGCGGCGTTGCCGAGCACATTGTTGAGCATGTCGGACAAAGGAATCGCGTCGCGCGCGCGCATTTGCAGCCCGTGCACCTGGGCAATGGCCTGGATCTGGCCGACGATCTCGGTCAGCATCCCGGCGAGTTGCGGCCGCACGCGCGCGGTCTGTTGCAACAGGCCGGCCACGCCTTGCAGATTGTTCTTGATGCGGTGATGGACTTCGCGCACGACCTTGTCGCGTTGCTCGGTCAATTCGTTCAGGCGTTGTGCTTCGGACAAACGCTCTTCGGTCACATCGTCGACGATGCCGAAGGTGAGGGTGCGCCCGTCGGCCACGCGCGTGGGATAGATGCGCAGGTGTGCGCTGCGCTCGCCCTTGAACGGATGCAGGATGCGGAAGTCGATTTCGCCATAGCCGTCTTCGTCGGCCTGGGCGCGCATGGCCGTCAGCTTGGCCTGGTCGTCGGGATGCACATAGCGCCAGACGCTGTCGACATCGCGCTCGAGCTCTTCCGGGTCGCCGCCATAAACATCCTGGTATTGGCGCGCGTTGAAGTACAGCACGCGGTGCGCGGCCGGGTCGGCAAAGTAGATGAAGCTGTCGATGTGATCGGCGAACAGGCGAAAGCGTTGCTCCGATTCGCGCCAGGCGCTTTCGGCCGCAAGGCGTTCGGTCACGTCGACATACGAGACCACGCAGGCGGTCTCGCTCGGTGCGAGCGGCCGCGCGGCGCATTGCACGAGCAGGGTGATGCGGCTGCCGTCGGCTCGCGTGTGCGCGATCTCGGCTTCGAACGCGCTGCCGCGGGCGATGGCGGCTTCGATTTGCGCGCGCAGGCGCTCGGCA
>CAXBRX010000407.1:0-3203 GCA_963977835.1 uncultured Derxia sp. | reverse complement strand
GTCAACGCCGTGCCGGCCTGCCAGTAGTCGTTGCGCGAGTCGCTCACCAAGTTTGCGGCGGCTCCGGTAATCTGGCGGTAAGGCGTGGTGGTGGGGTCGAGCGCGTAGCTAAAATTGGCCTGCCAGAATAGGCGCGGCCACGGCACCCAGGTCAGGTTTTGGCTGATGATGTGCGCGGTCGTCTTGCCGCTCTCGATGCCCGCCAAGCGCCCCGCCTGCCCGCGGCACTTGGCGCCCGCCGCTCAAGCGGGGCCGCCGCCCGTGGCGCGATACCTGTCTCCCCGCTCGCATACGATAAATACGATCACAGCATTTTCCACCGTCGTCGCAACCCGCAGCGCAACCTCGCACGCGCCGGCCGCAGAGATACCGGCGAAGATGCCTTCCTCGGCCGCCATCCGCCGTGCCATGGTTTCGGCGTCGGATTGCGCGACATATTCCATGCGGTCGATGCGTTGCGGTTCGTGAATCTTGGGCAGATATTCGGGCGCCCATTTGCGAATGCCCGGGATGCTGCTGCCTTCGGTCGGCTGGCATCCGACGACCTGGATCGCCGCGTTCTGTTCCTTGAGGTAACGGCTGGTGCCGTTGATGGTGCCCGTGGTGCCCATGCTCGACACGAAATGCGTGACCCGGCCTTCGGTGTCGCGCCAGATTTCGGGACCGGTGCTTTCGTAATGCGCGACCGGATTGTCCGGATTCGCGAATTGATCGAGCACCAGACCCTTGCCGTCGCGTTGCATCTGATCGGCCAGATCGCGCGCGTATTCCATGCCGCCGGTCTTGGGCGTCAGGATGATTTCGGCGCCGAAGGCGCGCATGGTCTGGCGCCGTTCGACCGACAGGTTCTCCGGCATGATCAAGACCATGTGGTAGCCGCGAATCGCGGCCGCCATGGCGAGTGCGATGCCGGTGTTGCCGCTGGTCGCTTCGATCAAGGTATCGCCGGGCCGGATCTGCCCGCGCGCCTCGGCATGCCGAATCATGCTCATCGCAGGTCGGTCCTTGACGCTGCCGGCCGGATTGTTGCCTTCGAGCTTGGCCAGAATCAGGCTGCCCGGGCGTACCTGCTCGGTGCCGGGGATGCGTTGCAAACGCACGAGCGGCGTATTGCCGATCGTGTCTTCAATGGTGGGATAGGTGGGCATGGCCAAAACCGGAAAACCCGGCGAACGCGCGTGCAAAACGCTCATTCTACGAGCACGCGGCCCGAGGCTAGCGATCATCGCGCGATGAACATATACCCGTTGCGGCCCTGAGGGGTATTCGCGGGCCGCGGCAGACGCACTACCGCGGCGCCGGCGCCGAGGGTGACCCTGTGCTTGCGGGCGGCTCGATCGTCACGCCTAGCCCTTGCAAATGCTGGATCGACTTCTCGCCGTAGCCCGGCACCCGCTGCCGGAAATCGTCCCAAGAGGTAAACGGCCGCTGCGCACGCGCGTTCAGGATCAGCTCGGCGCGCGCCACGCCGATGCGCGGCAATTGTTCGATTTGCGCCCGCGTGGCGGTATTCAGATCGAGCGCCGACGCACCGGCAGCCAAGCACAGGCCCAGCAGCGCAAGGCCTGCGCGCAATGCCATCGGCCGCCAGCGCCGCAGCACGGTCATGCGCACGCTCAGGCCTGCGCGGCCATCAGGCTGCGCACATATTGCTCGACGCCGGCCTGCACGGTCATGAACGGCTGCGCATACCCGGCCGCACGCAGCGCGGTCAGATCGGCCTGGGTGTGCGCCTGGTATTTGCCTTTGAGTGCTTCGGGAAAGGCGACGTATTCGAGCAGCCCCGCGCGCACGAGTTCGTCCAATGACAAGGGCGCCGCGCCTTGCGCCGCGCGCAAGGTGTTGACGGCGCTCGAGGCGACATCGTTGAACGGTTGCGCACGTCCGGTTCCGCAGTTGTAGATGCCCCAGGACATGCGCGACAACGCCTGCTCGTAGAAGTGCCAGTTCACGCGGCAGACGTCTTCGACAAAGATGAAATCGCGCTCTTGTCCGCCATTGGGATACCCATGCGAGCCTTCAAACAAGCGCACCTTGCCTTCGGCGAGGAATTGCTTGTAATTGTGGAAGGCGACCGAAGCCATGCGGCCTTTGTGCTGCTCGCGCGGACCATAGACATTGAAATACCGGAAGCCGAACACCGGCGCCGTCAGCGTGGCGGCGCGGCGGCGCACGATCTGATCGAACAACAATTTCGAGTAGCCGTACACATTCAACGGCCGTTCGAACTCGGGCCGCTCGATGAATTGCGTCGACGCGCCATACACCGCCGCCGACGACGCATAGAGCATCGGCACGCGCTGCGCCTGGCACCAATCGAGCAGGCGCAACGAGTAGCGGTAATTGTTGTCGAGCATGTAGCGCCCGTCATGGTTCATGGTGTCGGAGCACGCGCCTTGGTGCAGCACCGCGTCCACCTTGCCGTAACGGCCCGATTCGAGCGCCGCGAAGAAATCGTGCAGATCGATGTAATCGGCGATCGCGCAATCGCGCAGGTTCAGAAACTTGTCGCCCTCGGTCAGATCGTCGACGACGATGATGTCTTCGACGCCGCGCGCATTGAAATAGCGCACCAGATTGCTGCCGATGAATCCGGCTGCGCCGGTGATGATCACGCTCACGTGAAAGTCCTTTCGCCCAGGTTCAGGCAAAGAGTTCGTCGGCAGTCACGACCGCCGTGCCGAGTTTTCCGACCACGATGCCGGCCGCCTGATTCGACAGGCGCACCGCATCTTCCAGGCTGGCGCCGGCCGCGAGGGCCGCGGCCATGGTGGCGATCACGGTATCGCCCGCGCCAGAGACATCGAACACTTCGCGCGCCACGGTCGGCACATTCAGGGTGCTGCCCTCGCCGTACAGGCTCATGCCTTCTTCCGAACGCGTCACCAGCAAGGCTTCGAGGCCGAGGTCGCGGCGCAAGGCCTGCGCCTTCGTCGTGAGTTCGGCCTCGTCGGCCCAACGTCCGACCACTTCGCGCAATTCTGCGCGGTTGGGAGTGATGATGTGCGCGCCGCGGTAACGCGCGTATTCGCTGCCCTTCGGGTCCACGAGCACACGGCGTCCTGCGGCGCGTGCCGTCGCGATCATGCGCGGAATATGGGTCAGGCCGCCCTTGCCGTAATCGCTGAACACCACGACATCATGGTCGCTGACCACACGCTCGAATTCGTCGAGCTTGGCCAGGAGTGCGTCGTCGGTCGGCT
>CAXBRX010000406.1:0-3205 GCA_963977835.1 uncultured Derxia sp. | reverse complement strand
CTTTTGCGGCGGCGGCCATCACCGGCGGTGACCCCTACAAGACCACGCTGCAATGCTGGAAGTACACCGTGCCCGCTTTCTTGCTGCCCTTCATGTTTGTGCTGGACCCCAGTGGCCAGGGCCTGTTGCTGATGGGCTCGACCAAGGCGCTGGCCGCGGCCGGTTTGTCGCCCGACGATTTCCTGTTGATGCAAAGCGGCGAGACCGCGATCTGGCGGGTCGAAAAAGCGCCCGATCTGGCCGGCAGCTCGCGCGCGCATCCCAAGCGCGAATGGCGCAAGGGCGAGCCACGATGATCGCGCGCGCCGCGCTTCGTGCCCTGGTGCGCCGTGGCGCGGCACTGGCCGCGGTGTTGTTGGCGTGCGGTTGTGCGAGCGTCAACCCCGATTACGATCCCACGCGCGTGCATCACACGCCCACGGGGTTTCGCAATCCATATGCGCCGGCGCCCGATGACGGCTTTCTGGAATGGCAATGGCAGCGCCTGCAGCATGGCCTCGCGCCGCAGGATGCGACCCGCGTGCCGGTCGTCGCGACCGATGCCGAACTCCTGCGCGCGCCCACGCCCGGCGTGCGCGCGACCTGGATCGGGCAGTCCACCGTCTTGCTGCAATTGGGCCGGGTCAATGTCCTGACCGACCCGATCTTTTCGCACCGTGCCTCGCCCCTGCAATGGATAGGCCCGGCACGCGAAGTGCCTTTGACGCTCGATCTCGGCAAGCTGCCGCACATCGACCTCGTGCTCATCACCGACAACCAATACGACCATCTCGACGCCGATTCGATCGCGGGCCTCGCGGCGCAGGCGGGCGGGCCGCCGGTGTTCGTGGTGCCGCTGGGCGTGGACCGTTGGTTCAAGGCGCATGACATCGCCTCGGTGCGCAGCCTCGACTGGTGGGGCCGCACCGAAGTCGGCGGGGTCGAAGTCATCATGACGCCGGCCCAGCATTGGAGCCAGCGCACGCCGTTCGACCGCGACGAAACGCTCTGGGGCGGCTATCTGCTCAAAAGCCCCGGCTTCAACGCCTGGCTGGTCGGCGATTCGGGCTATGCGCCCGAGTTGAGCGACGACATCGCCTCGCATTTCGCGCAGCAGGTGCCCGAGCTCGATTTCGCGATGATTCCGGTGGGCTGCTATGAACCGCGCTGGCTCATGCGGGCGGTGCACATGAACCCGCAAGAAGCCGTGCGCTTGCATCAGGACGTGCATGCGCGTTTGTCGATGGGCGTCGATTGGGGCACCTTCCGCATGTGCGACGACCCCGTCGAGGCGGCCCTGACCGATTTGCCGGCCGCGCGCGAGGCCTTTGGCGTCGCCGACGATGCCTTCGTGCTGTTCGCCATCGGCGAAACCCGCAAGCTGCGCTGAGGCCGGGGTTGGAGCGCGTCGATTGCGTCGTGGTCGGGGCCGGCGTGGTCGGTCTGGCGGTGGCGCGCGCGCTGGCCTTGCAAGGCCGCGAAGTCATCATCGTCGAGGCTGAATCCACTTTCGGCACCGGGGTCAGCGCACGCAACAGCGAAGTGATCCACGCCGGTTTGTATTACCCGCAAGACTCGCTCAAGGCGCGGCTATGCGTGGCCGGCAACGCGCGGCTGTACGCCTATTGCGAGGCACGCGGGGTCGCGCATCGGCGCTGCGGCAAGCTCGTGGTCGCCACCCAGCCCGCGCAACGTGTAACCCTCGAAGCCTTGCAGGCCAGCGGCATGCGCAATGGCGTGGCCGGCCTGCGCCTTCTGACGCGCGACGAGGCGCGCGCGCTCGAACCCGCGCTCGAATGCGTGGCGGCGCTTTGGAGTCCGGCCACCGGCATCGTCGACAGCCACGGTCTGATGCAGGCCTTGCTGGCCGATGCCGAGCACGCAGGCGCGGTCTGCGTGTTCAACACACCGGTGGAGAGCGTTGCGGTGCTCGAGGCGGGCTTGCGCGTCGAGACCGGCGGCGCGGCGCCGTATGCGATGCAGGCGCGCACGGTCGTGAATGCCGCGGGCCTGGGCGCCGTCGCTTTGGCGCAGCGCATGCGCGGCATGCCGGCCGCGCACATTCCCGCGGCGCATTTCGCCAAGGGCAACTACTTCGCGCTCGCCGGGCGCGCGCCGTTCTCGCATCTGATCTACCCGGTGCCCGAGCCGGGCGGACTCGGTGTGCACCTGACGCTCGACCTCGGTGGGCAGGCCAAGTTCGGCCCTGATGTGCAATGGTTGCCGCCCGCGGGTGCGGCCGGATTCGATTACCGCGTCGACACGGCGCGCGCGGCCGTGCAGGCGCTCACCGCGCCTGACTCGTACTCCGTGCTGCCGCTGGCGACGTACCGCGACGGAGCGCGCCCGGCGTGACCGTGCGCGCGGCGCGACGGAAGTGCAGATGAACATTCTCGCCAAGACCACCTTCGGCCTATGACCCGCATCACGACGGTAAAGGAACCGGTCGCTTCGTGGCGGTCTACCAAAGAGAGAGCAGACCATGAGCGGTCTTGATCTGGAAGAGCAGCAGCTGTTGGTGCAAAGCGTCGACCGCCTGCTGACGGAGGCCAATGGCTTCGAGCGGCGCAAGCAGCGCCTTGCGCAGGGCCTTGTCCTCGACGAGGATGGGCTCGAAGGCCTGGATGCCGAGACGGTGCAGGGTTGGTGCACGGTTCAGCATGACCGGGTGTTCCTTGATGACGTCTTCGAGGACGTCCCACACCTGCGCCTTGCGACGCTCGACCATGCGCTTCGCGCTCTTGATGTTCTGCGCCAACTCGAGGTCGACGAGACGCTTCATCACGAACGGCTTGAACAGCTCGAGCGCCATCTTCTTCGGCAGACCGCACTGGTGCAGCTTGAGCTCGGGGCCGACCACGATGACCGAGCGGCCCGAGTAGTCGACGCGCTTGCCGAGCAGGTTCTGGCGGAAGCGGCCCTGCTTGCCCTTGAGCATGTCGGACAGCGACTTGAGCGGACGCTTGTTCGCGCCGGTGATGACGCGGCCGCGGCGGCCATTGTCGAACAGGGCGTCGACCGCTTCCTGCAGCATGCGCTTTTCGTTGCGCACGATGATATCGGGCGCGCGCAGCTCCATCAGGCGCTTCAGACGATTGTTGCGGTTGATGACGCGGCGATACAGGTCGTTGAGGTCCGACGTCGCGAAACGGCCGCCGTCCAGCGGGACCAGCGGGCGCAGTTCGGGCGGAATGACCGGCACGACGTCCAGGATCATCCATTCGGG
>CAXBRX010000405.1:0-3223 GCA_963977835.1 uncultured Derxia sp. | reverse complement strand
GGCACCAATTCGCCATCCACGAGACGAAATTTCTCGCCGTCGGTCGAGGCAAAAAGGTTGTCAGTTAATTTCACTACGGCGGCTTGGCGGATTGTTGACATCGATTCCGCTTGCGGCCTGCGTCACCTTGATTCGCGCCAGCTCGGCTGCTCCCTTTCGGGATTCATTCTCAGCCGCTGCATATCCGGCCTGTTCGGCCCGGACGGCGTTCTGTTCGGCGACGACAGAATTATTGCGGGCAACCTGAGCCGTGTAATTCGCAGCATTCTGCGCCGCAATGCCGCCTGCAATCGTGCTGACAGCAGAAAGCCCCGTTCCGATGATGGCGATGCGTGCCTGCGCGCACAGCTTGACCACCTGCGCGACTTCCTCGGCATTGGCCGGCCGCACCACGGCCAGCGCGCGGCCGACGAAACGGCGCCGCCAATCGGTCAGGTAAGGCGCGGTGTCGTGGGCATCGACGAGCACCTGATCGGCGCCGACGATGGATTTCAAGGATTCGATCATGGCGTTTCGCGCTCCGTCACCTCGGCGGCTGCGGTTTGGGTGGCGCGCAAACGGGCTTTGTGTGCCTGCTTGTACGGCCGCACATAGGCCAGCGCCGCGAAGAAATATGCCGTCGCAATGGCGGCTTCGGTCCAGCCCGCGATGCGCGACCGTGCCCATGCGTCGCTCATGCCGCTCACCACGCCGAGCGCGATGTAAACGAGCACCAGCAACGCCGTCCATTGCACGGTGTACAGCCGGCCGCGCAGCACGGCGGGCAAGGCGGCGACGAAGGGCAGGGCCTTGAGCGCAAGCAGCGAGCCGCCCGGGCGCAAGGGCGCAATGAATAGTTCGCGCGCCAGAATCCAGGCGATCAGCGCCACCAAGAGCGCACAGGCGATGCGGTGCCGCCTGCGGTCGGCACGCTGGCGCTCGGTGTTGTCGTCAGCTGGGAGGGGCAAGGGCGTGGACACCGAAGACGCTCGTTCAGGAATGCGCGACGGTCGGTGCCGCCGCGAGTTGCAAGGCATGCCGCGCCAGGCGTTTGCCTTGCGCGACCGCCAGACGCAACTCGTCTTCGTCGACCGGGCGCAGGCCATCGCCGCCCGCATGATGCGACACACCGTAAGGCGTGCCGCCGCTCGCGGTGCGCATCAGATCGGGCTCGGTATAGGGCAGCCCCAGGATCAGCATGCCGTGATGCAACAGCGGCAGCATCATCGACAGCAAGGTGGCTTCCTGGCCGCCATGCAAGGAACCGGTGCTGGTGAAGACACAAGCCGGTTTGCCCGCGAGCGCGCCGCTGAGCCAGACCGGCGAAGTGCCATCGAGAAAGTATTTGAGCGGCGCTGCCATGTTGCCAAACCGGGTCGGGCTGCCGAGCGCAAGGCCGGCGCAGGCTTCGAGATCGGCCAGTTCGACATACGGCGGACCGGCCTCGGGAATGTCGGGCGCGGTCGCTTCGCAGACCGTGCTGACGGCCGGCACGGTGCGCAAGCGCGCCGCACAGCCGGGTGTGCTGTCGATGCCGAGCGCGATCGCTTCGGCGAGGCGCCGCGTCGCGCCTTGGCGCGAGTAATAGAGCACGAGGATGGGCAAGGGCGGGGTGCCCGGCGCGGCGCGGGAAGACATGCGGCTATTATAGGTTCGCCATGAAGCTCGTCTCCCTCGAAAAACTCAAACAGATCCGCGCCGCCTCGCACTTCGCGCTCGAACGCCTGCGCGAAGAAAGACTCTCGGTCGTCGCCGGCAGCCTCACCTTCACCACGGTCTTGTCCCTGGTGCCTTTGCTCACGGTCGCGCTGGCCTTGTTCACCGCGTTTCCTTTGTTCGAGCAATTCCGGCTCAACCTCCAGGAGTATTTCATCCAGAGCTTGATGCCCGATGCGATCGCCAAAGGCGTGATGAGCGCGCTCAATCAGTTCTCGAACAAGGCGGCGCGCATCTCGACCGTGGGCGGCGTGTTTTTGCTGGTGACGGCGTTGGCCTTGATGATGACCATCGACCGCGCGTTCAACACCATCTGGCGCGTGTAGACGCCGCGCGGGCTTGTGCAACGTCTGGTCGCGTATTGGGCCGCGATCACCATCGGCCCTTTGCTGATCGGCGGGTCGATCACCCTGACCAGCGTCCTGGTGCGCGAGGCCGAGAAAACCGGCTGGCTCGGCGATCTGATCTTCAGCCTGGTGCCGGTGCTGTTGTCGATGGTGGCGTTCGCGATTTTGTATCGCACGCTGCCGAGCAAGCCGGTGCGCTGGGCCGATGCGTTCGCGGGCGGTGTCGTCGCAGCGGTCGCCTTCGAAATCGCCAAGCGTTTGTTCGGCTTGTTCATCGCCCGTTATCCGAGCTACACCGCGGTCTATGGCGCGTTCGCCGCGTTCCCGATCTTTCTGCTCTGGGTCTATCTGAGCTGGCTCATCACCTTGTTCGGCGCGGCCGTGGCCGCGACGATCCCGGTGCTGCAATACGAACGCTGGCATCGCAAGCATGTGAGCGGCGATGTGTTCGACGACGCCTTGTCGGTGTTGCACATGCTGGTCGAGGTGCGCCGCGCCGGGCCTGGGCAGGCGGCGAGCGTTTCGGCGCGCGAAATCCGCGAACGCACCCAGCTCGGGTTCGCCGAGGCGGAATCCTTGCTCGAACGCATGGTCGCCCAAGGCTGGGTCGCCAAGCTCGAAGAAACCGCGCCGCGCGCGCCGGTGGCCCAGGCCAAGGCCGCGCTCGACCCCGGCTTCGACCGCTGGGCCATGATCGTCGACCCCGACACCATCGCGGTGGCCGATGTGTTCCGGCAATTCGCGCTCGAAGCCGCGGCCAGGCCCGATGCTTCGGCGGCGATCCAGCGTGCCGGGCGTGCGGTCGATACCGAACTCGGCGAAAGCGTCGCGCAATACTTCGCGTGGCGCGAGAACGGCTTGCAGGTCGGCGAACGCGCGGCCTGACGCCTCAGGCCGTTTGCGCCGCCATGAAGAAGGCGGCCAGCGCTTCGCGCAAGGCGTCGGGCGCTTCGCTCATGATCGCGTGCCCGCAACCGGGCACGACCTCGATCTGGTGGTCTTCGATCTTGCCGGCGAGCGCGCGGCCGGCTTTCACGGGCGTCATCAGATCGGCACCGCCGAGCACGGCGAGCGTCGGGCAGCGCACCGCGGCGGCGGCTTCCTCGCCGTGGGCGTAAGCGTTGCACGCGGCGAGATCATTGAGCAGCACGCCGGGATGCTGGCGTTCCATCAGGCGCAGG
>CAXBRX010000404.1:0-3229 GCA_963977835.1 uncultured Derxia sp. | reverse complement strand
CCCCCACCGACGGTCACGTCGTAATCGTCCACGGGCTCCTCTGGCGATCCGTTGCCCGTGAACGTGGAGCGTGAGATCTTCGCAACACCACTGGTGAAGATCGCACCCCCTCCGATCCCGGGTAAGCCGGTGATCCCGAGGAGGTTGCGCCCCGTGGCGCGGTTATCCACGAAGTTCGAGCCCGAGACGACCAAGGCCGAGGCCGCCAAGCCTGCTGCCAAGCCCGAATCCGCCAAGCCCGAAGCGGCCAAGCCCGCCACCAAACCCGAACCCGCCAAGACCGAGACCAAGCCTGAGCCTGCCAAGCCGGCGGCGGCGCCCAAGGCAGCCGATGGCGACAAAGCCTTGGCCTTGCTCGAAGGCAAGCCGGCCGTCAAAACCGCCGCGAACGGCAAATTCATCGTGCAGGTGGGCGCGTTCGCGAGCGAGGAGAAGGTCAAGGAATTGCAGGCCCGCTTGAAGACTGCGGGTTTGTCGACCTACACCGAGAAGGTCAAGACCGACGCCGGCGAACGCATCCGCCTGCGAGCGGGTCCTTTCGGTACGCATGCCGACGCCGAAAGCGTGCTCGGCAAGATCAAGGCTGCCGGCATCAACGGCGCCGTGATCGTGCAGTAGGCCGGGGCGCGCAATCGCATGACCTGGATCGATTGGTTCATCGTGGCAGTGCTGGCCTTGTCGGTCGGCTTCGGCGTCTGGCGCGGCCTGGTGCGCGAAGTGTTCGCGCTGGCCGGTTGGATCGCCGCCTTCGCGCTGTCGGCCTGGCTCGGCTCGTCGGTGGCGACCTGGCTGCCCGTGCATTGGGGTGAGACCGCGCGCAGCGCGGCCGGGCATGTGGCGGTGTTCGTGCTGGTTCTGATTTTTGCGGCGCTGGCCGGCTGGGCCGTGAGCGGTCTGTTGCGCGCCGTCGGTCTCGGCGTCGCCGATCGCAGTTTTGGCGGCGTTTTCGGTGCTTTGCGCGGCCTGCTCATCATCCTCGCGGCGACCATCCTCGCCGGCCTGACCCAATTGCCCAAGACCGATGCCTGGAAATCGTCGGTTCTGATGCCATATGTACGCATCGTGCTCGACACGGTGCGGCCCTGGTTACCCGAAGGCGCAGCGCGCGTCGTGCAGACCGTCGACGGTCGTGCCACAGTACCGTTGCGCCAGCATCAAGGAGTCGAACTATGTGCGGAATCGTTGGCTTAGTCGCCAAGACGCCGGTCAATCAGATGCTCTATGACGCGCTGATGCTCTTGCAGCATCGCGGTCAGGACGCGGCCGGCATCGCCACGGGCGCCGACAACACCTTCAACATGTGGAAGGGCAACGGCTTGGTGCGCGAGATCTTCCGCACCCGCAACATGCGCAACCTGACCGGCAACATCGGTATCGGCCATGTGCGTTACCCGACCGCCGGCTCGGCGTCGAATGCCGAAGAAGCGCAGCCGTTCTACGTCAATGCGCCGTTCGGCATCACGCTCGGCCACAACGGCAATCTGACCAACGCCGATGCCTTGATGGTCGACATGTTCCGCAAGGACCGCCGGCACATCAACACCAACAGCGACAGCGAAGTGCTGCTCAATGTGCTCGCGCACGAGCTGCAGGAAGCCACGCCTTCGTTCACGCTCGAACCGGCCGCGATCTTCCATGCGGTCGCGGGGCTGCATGCGCGCGTGCGCGGCGCCTACGCTTGCGTGGCCCACATCGCGGGGCAGGGCGTGCTCGCATTTCGCGATCCGTACGGCATCCGGCCGCTGTGCTACGGCATCAGCGAGACCGATGAAGGCACCGAATACCTGGTCGCGAGCGAATCGGTTGCGCTCGAAGGCATGGGCTTCAAGTTCGTGCGCGACGTGGCGCCGGGCGAAGCGATCTTCATCGACGTCGACGGCAATTTCTATTCGCAGCAATGCGCGCAGAACGTCTCGCTGAACCCGTGCATCTTCGAATACGTGTATTTCGCACGGCCCGATTCGATCATCGACGGCGTGAGCGTCTATGGTTCGCGCCTGCGCATGGGCGAATACCTGGCCGAGAAGATCAAGCGCGAATTCAGGGCCGGCGACATCGATGTGGTGATGCCGATTCCCGAGACCTCGCGTCCGGCCGCGATGCAGCTTGCGATGAAGCTCGGCCTCGATTTCCGCGAAGGCTTTTTCAAGAACCGGTATGTGGGCCGTACCTTCATCATGCCCGGGCAATCGGTGCGCAAGAAAAGCGTGCGGCAAAAACTCAGCGCGCTGCCGACCGAATTCAAGGGCAAGAATGTGCTGCTGGTCGACGATTCGATCGTGCGCGGCACGACCTCGCGCGAGATCGTCAACATGGCGCGCGATGCCGGCGCCAACAAGGTGTACTTTGCTTCGGCGGCGCCCCCGGTGCGCTTCCCGAACGTCTACGGCATCGACATGCCCACGCGCGGCGAACTCATCGCGCACAGCCGTTCCGACGACGAGATCATGCGCATGATCGAAGCCGACGGATTGGTCTATCAGGACATCGACGCGATGAAGCGTTCGGTCGCCGATCTGGGTCCGCATCTCAAGCATTTCGAGGCGAGCTGCTTCGACGGTGTGTACATCACCGGCGATATTTCGCCCGAATACCTCGATGCGCTCGAGGCTGCGCGCAAGGCGCCCAAGCCGGACGACCCTGAAGGCCGTTCGCAACTCAACCTCAACCTCGCGTCGACCGATTGAGTCTGGACCCGCGCGCCGCGCTCGCGGCGCAGCAGCGGCCGATGCCCAAACAGACGGCGCGCACCGCCTTGGTCGCCGGTTGCACCGGCCGTTTGGGCGAGGCGCTGCTCAACGCGGTGCTGGGCAGCAGCGCCTACGAGCGCGTGTACGCGAGCACGCGCATGCCGCTCGAATCGAGCTTGCGCAAGCTCGCCGCTGCCGATGTGCGCCACCCCTTGCCACCCGTCGATGATGTCTATTGCCTGATCGCAGGCAGTGAGCATGGAATGTCGGGCGCTTCGTATTTCGGGCGCGACGACGCGTTCGCCGAATATCCTGCTGAGCAGATTGCCACGCTCGCCGAAAGCGCGCGCGCCAGCGGTGCACGCCGCTTCGCCTTGGTGTCGCCGCTCGAGGTTTATTTGCAATCGTCGGTGTTCGCCGATGCCTTGATCGACGCCGCCGAGCAGGCCGTCCACGGCGCCGGCTTCGACGCCATCGTGATCCTACGGCCGACGGCGGGCGAGCGCAGCGGCAAGGGCGGCTCGATCGCCGAACGCTTC
>CAXBRX010000403.1:0-3232 GCA_963977835.1 uncultured Derxia sp. | reverse complement strand
CTACACTCTTTCCCTACACGACGCTCTTCCGATCTGTCGCAGGTGTTCTCATGAACCGGAGGCTTCGCGCCAGAGCGCGCAATCGAGCGCCCATTGCGCGCGCAAGGTGTCCAGCGTATGGGCATCGGCCAGACGCGATTGCCACCACGCGAGGGCGGCGGCGAGCGCCAGCAAGGCGAGCGGCAATGCGGCCAGCACCCAGGGCGCGGGCATGGCCGCGAGCGGCATCGCGGCCGCCAGCAGGATCGCCGCGCCGCCCAGACCAAGGCCCAGCACAGCCAGACCGGCCGAGAGCAATTGCAGCCCCAGGCGGCGGCGCCAGGTTCGCGCCGCCGCCCCCAGCTCGGCCGAAGCAAGCGCGGCATAGGCCGCGGCATGCTCGGCCAGCACTTCCGGCTGCTCGGATAAGGCCTTGAAGAGTTGATGCAGGGCCATGGACGGTCTCGGGCGGCGTGCCGGTCAATGGTCGCGGCGCGACTTCGACCACCAGGCGGCCAGGCCCGCGACGACGATGAACGGCACCCAGAAATAGCCCGCGTTCTGCAGCCACATCTGCTTGGTTTCCGCGCCCTTGGCCCAGACCTGCGCTTCACCGCCGAGCGCCCCGAACAAGCTGCTGGTGATGACGATGGGCACGACGAATTGCACGACCGAAACGCCGAGGTTGCCCAGGCCCGCATTCAAGCCCAGCGCCAACCCTTTTTCCGACTTGGGAAAGAAGAAACTGATGTTGGACATCGAGCTCGCAAAATTGCCGCCGCCGAAGCCGCACAGCAAGGCCAGGATGATGAAGGTGCTGTAGGGCGTGCTGGTGTCCTGCACCGCCCAGCCGATGCCGAGCGCCGGCAGCAACAAGGTCGCGGTCGAGACCGCCGTCCAGCGCCGCCCGCCGAACACCGGCACCATGAAGGAATAGAAAATCCGCAGCGTGGCGCCGCACAAAGCCGGCAACGCCGCGAGCCAGAACAATTGATCGGTGTCGAACTTGAAGCCGATGTTGGGCAGGTTCACCACCACCACCGACCACACCATCCACACCGCAAACGCCAGCAGCAGATTGGGGATCGAGATCCACAGATTGCGGCTCGCGATCGCGCGGCCTTCCCTGTTCCAGAAACCCGCGTTCTCGGGCTCCCAACGATCGAGGACTGTGCTCATGTGCTTCTCCTTTGCAAGGCGCGTTCAGCGCGCCGTATCGGTCACGCGCTTGCCCGTCATCACGTCGGTGCGCCGTACTTCGGTGAGGTACATCCAGATCAGCGAAACCCAGACCACGCCGTACATCAGCATGAAAGCGCTCGAACGGATGCCGGTCAGATCGAGCAAGGCGCCGAACATGATCGGCAGCACGAAGCCACCAAGGCCGCCGGCCAGGCCGACGATGCCCGACACCGCGCCGATCTGGTCATGAAATTCATCGGCGATGTACTTGAAGACCGAGGCCTTGCCGAACGCGAAGGCCACGCCCATCACGAACAGCAAACCGGTGAAGGCATAGACATTGAGGCCGAGATGGAAGGTCTGCGCGCCATTGACCGTGGCGATCGTGAAATCGGTCTGCGGATACGAGAGCAGGAACAGGCAGATCCAGCTCACCCAAAGCACCCACCAGGTCACGCGGTGCGCGCCATAACGGTCGGCGAGCCAGCCGCCGATGGCGCGCAACACGCCACCGGGCAACGAGAAGCAAGCCGCGAGCAAGGCCGCGGTCTTCAGATCGAAGCCGAATTCGCCGACGTAATACTTGGTCATCCACAAGGCGAGCGCGACATAGCCGCCGAAGACGATCGAGTAGTACTGGCAATACTTGAGGACGCGCGGGTCGCGCATGACGCGCCATTGATCGGCCAGCGTCACCGAGGTGCTGACGCGATGCGTGGTGTCGGACCGTGAACCGAGCAGGAACACGAAGGCGGTGATCGCCATGATCACCGCGTACACCTTGGGCACCACGGTCCACGAACCTGCCGCCGCGATCAGCGCGGGAGCGACGAATTTGTTGACGGCCGAACCCGAATTGCCGGCGCCGAAGATGCCCATCGCAAGGCCTTGTTGGCGCTTGTCGAACCAGCGCGCCACATAGGGCGTGCCGACCGAGAACGAACCGCCCGCGAGGCCGACGAACAAGCCGAGCACGATGAAATGCCAGAACGCGGTGGCCGAACTCATGAACCAGATCGCGGGCACGCAGGCGAGCATCAACCAGAACAACACCAGGCGCCCGCCGTAGCGGTCGGTCCAGATGCCGAGCGGCACCCGCACCAGAGAACCCGTCAGCACCGGCACCGCGGTCAGGATGCCGAACTCGGTATTGTTGAGTCCGAGGGATTTCTGGATCGGCACTCCGATCACGCCGAACATCATCCACACCATGAAGCACACGGTGAAAGACAAGGTGGAGACCGACAGGACCGACCAGGCCCATCCGCCTCCTTTTTGGTAATGCTGCGCTTCGCTCATTGCGGTCTCCTTCGCGCACCGTCCGGCACGCCTGAGACGCAGTCTAGGAAGCGCCGCACGGGCGGCAATGCATCCTTGTGGGTACCTCTTGGCGCGGCGCAGATACACCTGCCACCAAAGTGGTAGTCGCGGCGCACAGGTGGTAGGCCGGCAAGCCGCGCCACGCCTTGCCTTGCCGAAAGCGGCGCATGGTGTTTGACTTGCGGCGGGCGGCGCGCGGCGCGCAAGAGGTAGCCCTCCTGCGGCGGCGCGCCCGCACGACAAACGACTTCAACGGACGATGACGATGGGATTGATGCAACGCTTGTTCACCCGCTCGCTCGTGCTGCGCCTGGGCGCGTCGCTCGCGATCGTCGGCGTGCTTGCGACCATCTCCGTCATCAGCCTCGTGATCTTCACCGAGAACTCGACCGGCAAAGGCAGCGCGATCAACATCGCCGGTTCGTTGCGCATGCAAAGCTATGCGATCGGGCTCGCGCTCGCCGACACCAGCGTGAGCGACGATGCGCGCCGCGCCGCGGTCATGACGGGCGTGGCCGAGCTCGATGCGCGCATCGGCTCGACCGGGCTGCTCAATGCGATCCCGCAGACCATCGACGATCCGACGCGCATGCAATACGCGCGGCTGGCGCAGCATTGGTCGGCGCTCAAACCGCGCGTCGTCGCCGCCGCGCAAACGCCCGCGCCCAACCTCATCGGCGACATCCGCGCGATGGTCGGCGAAGCCGATCAACTCGTGCGCCTGATCGAAGCCGACCTCGACACCCAGATC
>CAXBRX010000402.1:0-3238 GCA_963977835.1 uncultured Derxia sp. | reverse complement strand
AGGATGTCGCGCACATTCGCGCTCGACACCGAATCGAGATTGCCGGTCGGCTCGTCGGCGAGGATCACCGGCGGATCGTTCGCGAGCGCGCGCGCGATCGCGACGCGCTGGCGCTGACCGCCCGACAACTGGCTCGGATGTTTGTGCGCGTGTTCGCGCAAGCCGAGCTGGTCGAGCAATTGCAGCGCACGCTCGCGCGCTGGGTCTTCGCGCAAGCGCCCGAATTTGCGCATCGGCAGCATCACATTGTCGAGCGCGCTGAATTCCGCGAGCAGGAAATGAAACTGGAACACATAACCGAGTTTGGCCAGGCGCAGATCGGTGAGCTGATCGTCGGTCAGGCCCGCGGTATCCACGCCATCGATCCATAAGCGGCCGCTGGTCGGCACATCGAGCAGACCCAGCATGTAGAGCAAGGACGATTTGCCCGAGCCCGACGGGCCCATGATGCAGACGAATTCGCCGCGCGCGATCTCGAGCGAAATGTCCTCGATCAGTGTGACCGGCACTTCGCCTTCGAGCACGCGGCGCAAATGCTCGGCGCGCAACAGCATTTCGGGTGGCGTGACGGCGCTCATGTGGCCCCGCGCAGGATGTCGACCGGATGCACGCGCCCGCCGCGCCGCGCCGGCAGATACGAAGCCGCGATGCACGAGACCAGCGCGAACGCGGCCGCGATCAGGTATTGCTCGGCGCCCCACCAGATCGGCAGATGCACGACATCGACCACGCCGGGCGCCTTGATCTCGACTTCCGACAACAGCTTCATGAGCGCCAGGCCGAGCAACAGACCGCCGGTGCTGCCCGCGATGCCGACGATCACGCCTTCGACAAGGAAGATGCGGCGGATGTCGCGCGCATGAAAGCCCATCGATTTCATGATCGCGATGTCGCGCGTCTTTTCGAGCACGATGGTCGAAATGGTGTTGTAGATGCCGAACGAAGCCACGACCAGAATCGCCGACACCACGCTGTACATGATGAGGTTGCGCACCAGCAGCAGGCTCAGCAAGTCTTCCGAGGCTTCGATCCACGAGACCGATTTGTAGCCCGTCATCGCCTCGATCTGGGTGGCGATATCGCGCGCGGCATACGGATCGGTGAGTTGCAGGATCACGCGGTTGATGCGGTTCTCGCGGCCGAGGATGGATTGCGCGCGCTTGAGCACGACATAGGTCTGGGTTTCGTCATACGACGCGTTGCCGGTGCGGAAAATGCCCACGATGCGCAGGCTGCGGCTGCTGCCGTCGTCGGCCAGCACGCTGACCGAACCGCCCATGCGCAGGCTGAATTTGTCGATCAGGCCCTGGCCCACGACGATGCCGTTCGAATTGGCGGTCAGCGCGTCGAGCGAGCCCGAGGTCATTTTTTCTTCGATGGTCGTCACATGCTTCATCTTGTCCGGGACCACGCCGGTCAGGCTCACGCCCTGGCGCCGCCCGGCGAACGTGAGGACCGAGGTGCCGGTGAGCACCGGCGCCGCGCGTACGCCGGGCAAGGCTTCGATCGCGGCGTAGCGCTCGCGCCAGCCGCGGATGCCGCGCATCTCGGTCTGCGGCTTCACGTTGCTGATCGCCACCGCGGCATCGGGCCAGCGCAGGACCGCGGGCTGGGTCGGCGAACTGCGCACTTCGTCGTAGACCGTCACATGCGGACTGTTGTCGATCAGGCGTTTGACGAAGTCCTGTTCCGAGCCGCGCATCAAGGACGAGACCGCGAGGAAGAAGGCCACGCCGAGCACCACCCCGGTCAGCGAGACCAGGGTCTGGCGTTTGCGGCTCGTCAGATGAGCGAGCGCGACATCGAGGGCGATCGACATGGCGGTGCGGGCGCGGGACGCGGGGCCGGAGGGCTCAATGCTGGGCGGCAGGCGCCGCACTGCCCGCGTTTGCGCCGGAGCCGAGGTCAGGCGCCGGGCTCGCGTCCACCTTGCGGTCTTCGCGCAAGCGGTCGTTGGGCGCGGTCACCACGACCGCATGCTCGTCGAGACCTTCGCGCACCTCGGTGCGTCCGCCGGCGGCGGCGCCTAGGACGAGTTTGCGCTGATGCGCGCGACCTTGTTCGACCACCCAGACTTTGTCGCCCTGGACGGCGCGGCTCGGGATCAACAGGCTGTTCTCGCGCCGTGCGACGACGATGTTCACATCCATCGTCATGCCGGGGCGCAGGCCGGTGTTCTCGGCTGCTTGCGGGTCGTCGAATTGCACCCGCACGCGGTAGCTGCGCGCGGTCGGATCGCCCTTGGGCGTGATCGCCGCGATCTTGCCGTCGAAGATCTGGTTGCCGAAGGCGTCGCTGCGCATGACCACCGCCTGCCCGACGCGCACGCGCGGAATGTCTTCTTCGTCGACCTCGGCGCTGACGCGCAAGGGCGCGCAACAAGCGAGTGTGAATACCGCCTGGCCGGCCGGGATGAATTGGCCGACTTCGCCGTCACGGCGCAGCACCATGCCGTCGGCGGGCGCGACGATCAGGTTGTAATCGCGTTGCGCCTGGGCGCGCCGCGACGCGGCCTGGGCGGCGTCGAGTTCGGTACGGGTGCGGTCGAGTTCGGCCGCCGAGACGAAATGCTTGGCGACCAGATCCTGGGTGCGCTCGAAATTGCTGCGCGCGAGTTGTTCGCGGGCGGCCATTTCCTGCACCGTGCTGTCGAGGTCGGGCGCTTCTAGCCGTGCCAGCACCTGCCCGCGTTTGACGCGCGCGCCTTCGTCGACCGACAGCGCGGCCAGACGACCGCCGGTGCGCGGCGCCACGGGCAGCATCACCGTGGGCTCGACGCTGCCGGTGGCGTAGACCGCGTCCAGCAGGGAGCGCTGCTCGCTGCGGCGACGGTTGCGCGCCTCCCGCTCGCCGGGGGCCTGGGCGGGAATCGGCCGCCGGAACGGAACGACGTTGCTGACCGCGACGCAACCCATACGCAACACCCTCGACGCGAACCTGCGGCGGCGACCTGGCCGCCCGATGAGCGCGACAATTCGATGGATCGCTTTAATTCTCCGTAGACCGTGCCGGCGCGCGCCTGCCCCGATCCGGTACGCCTTGCGCGTGTGCCCGGAGGAATCGGCCACGTCCCGCGGGCCGGCTCGGGCGCGTGGGCCCCTCGGCCGCTCCGTCACTTGGCGCGATGCGCCGGGACCTTGCCGGGCCTCCTCACACGGGAGGCCAGCCCGTCCAGGGAGACGCACAGGACGCCGTAGACGGCACCGACGAAGAGGAAGATCTCGGCCGGGTAGATCAT
>CAXBRX010000401.1:0-3268 GCA_963977835.1 uncultured Derxia sp. | reverse complement strand
CAACGCCCAGCTCAATTCCGCGCTGATGTTGGTCGAGCGCGAGCAGCGCGGTGATGCCGCCGCGTGCGCGTTTTTGCGCATCGGTCACCGTCATCACCATGATCACGTCGGCGACATGGCCGCCGCTGATGAAGTGTTTGCGGCCATTGATTTTCCAGCCGCCGTCGACTTTGTCCGCGCGCGTGCTGATCGAGGCCGAGTCGGAGCCCGCGCCGGGTTCGGTGAGCGCGAACGCCGCGCGCATTTCGCCGGTGGCCGTGCCCAGCGGCCCGGCGGGCCAGCCGACGGTGGCCACCATCAACGGCCGCACGATCGTAGCGCCGCAAATGGTCTCGGGCAGCTTCGGCGACGACAGCGCCGGCACCCGGCGTTATGTGGTGGTGCAGAACACCGATGGCAGTGTGGTCGGCACCATCACTCAGACCAGCAACGCCGGCATCCTGCAATGGAACAGCTTCGACATCGGCAGCAACTCGACCATCAACATCGTCCAGCCATCGAGCACCGCAGTGCTGCTGAACAAGATCAGCGATGGCGATTACAACCATTCGACGCTGATCGAAGGCAAGCTCAACGCCAACGGTCAGGTCTATCTGTACAACCCGAACGGCATCATCTTCGGCAAGAGCTCGCAGGTCAGCGTCAACAGTCTGGTCGCGACCTCGCTCAAGATCAGCGACAGCCGCTTCCTTGCCGGGCTAATCTCGAGCGATTCGGCCGCCTTCGCTGCCGATCCGAGCGTTCAATACGCCTATGTCGATGCCGATGGCAACCTCGGCACGCTGCCCGGCAATGTGGTCGTCGAAGGCGATGCCAGCGGTCAGGCACACATCACCGCGGCCAACGGCGGCAAGATCCTGTTGGTGGCGCCGAGCATCACCAATAACGGCGCACTCACGGCGCCCGATGGACAGGTGCTGTTGACCGGCGGACGCGCGGTCTATCTCGTCGCACCGAGCGACACGCGCATGCGCGGCCTGTTGGCAGGCGTGAACAACAATGCGGTCGGGTCGGTCAGTGCGGGGACGAGCACCGTCACCAATGATGACTTCGGCACGATCGATGTCGGTACCGGTAACGCCACATTGATCGCCAAGGCAGTGAACCAGAATGGCCGCATCTCGGCCACGACCTCGGTGACCGAAAACGGATCGATCTATCTGATTGCGCGTGACGGCAGTATGGGTGGTGCCTCGAGAACCAAAATCAAAACGGCATCGGGCCTGGGCACCCCAACATCCACATTGAGCGACAATCAATTCGGTGGCGCGCTCGTGCTCGGTGCCAAGAGCGTGACCGAGATCAACCCGACGCTGGGCGACAAGACCACCACGTCGGCAACCTTCAATCCTTCGCTCATCTACGTTTCGGGCAAGACCGTGCGTCTGGCGGGCGATGGCGCCGGGCATGGTGCGCAAATCGTCGCCCCGGGTGGCGATGTGGTGGTCAATGCCATCGCCCTCGCCTCCAATCCCGACGGCACACCGTCGGTCAATCAAAAAGGCAGCGGCGCGAGCGTCACGATCGAGTCGGGCGCCACCATCAATGTCAAGGGCACGACCAGCACCGAGCTGGCGATGGAAAGCAATGTGATCGCGGTCGAGTTGCGCGGCACCGAGCTGGCCGACAACACCTTGCTGCGCAATTCGGCGATCCGCGGCAAGACCGCGTATATCGACGTCCGCGACGGCAATCTGAAAATCGCCAATATTTCGGGCTGGCTCGATCTGGTCGAACACAATGTCGGCCAGTCCACCGCCAAAGGCGGCAGCGTGAGCCTGACTGCCGATGATGCGGTCAATGTGAGCGCGGGCGCGAAGATCGATGTATCGGGCGGTTATGTCACCTACCTGCCCGGCTATGTCCTCACCTCGCAATTGCTCTGGAACGGCCGTCTGTTCGACATTGCGAGCGCACCGGCCGACCGTGTCTATACCGGCCTCACCACGGCCACGGCCGGTCCGCGCAGTTACGAGGCCGGGTATATCCAGGGCGCAGACGCCGGCACGGTGGCAATCGATGCGCCCACGATCGCGTTGGACGGTGCACTCGTCGGCAAGGTCACGACAGGCACAAAACAGCGCGATGTGACGTCTCAGCCCCTGGGCGGGCAGTTGAAGATCGGTTCCTACGATACCGACACCAAGAACTATGGTCTGTTTCAGGATGCGTTGACGCTCGGCGCCGGCACCTCCGGACTGGTGCTCGATACCGACGCGCTGAGCGCCAATGGCTTCAGCCGATTGGCGCTCTACACCAGTGGCGACATCACGATCAACCGCGCCTTGCAACTCTCCCCCGGTGCGGCGCTGAACTTGCGCTCGGGCCAGGACATCGATCTGGCCGCCGATGTGCGCACGCCCGGCGGCACGGTTGCGATCACCGCCGATCACACGCTGTCGGTGGAGGACGGCGTCGCATTGAATGTGGCCGGCACCTGGACCAACGATCAGGTGTTCGGCGCCTCCGAAGTCGATGCCGCGGGCAACCATACGACGCCCATCATCACCAAGGGCGGCAGCGTCACGCTCATCGGCACGTCGGTCGCGCTTGGGGCCAAGGTTGACCTCGACGCCTCCGGCGGCGCATGGTTGTCATCGTCGGGCGTCCTCGCTTCGGGCAGCGGCGGCAGCATCAGCGTCAGTTCATCGACGAAGGCGGACACGGGAGCGCTGACACTCGGTGACGGCGTGCGCTTCAGTTGATGCCGAGGCCTGCGCGAACGCTTCGAGCGGCAGGCGCGGGAAATGCAAGGCGATCCACAGCATGTTGGTTCTTTCCGTTCTGGTTGAAGTTGAGATTGATGCCGGTATGCGCAGGCATGAAACAGGCGCCGCGCTCGACCACCGGCGGCGGCGTCAGCGTGATGCTGCGGCCGAGCACGCCGCCGCGGCGCTTGAGGATGCGCGCCGCGAGCGCACCGCCCTGCGTGTCAAGGCGCAGCCGCAGCGCCGCCGGCGTGGCCTCGGTAATACAGCGCTGTGAACGAAACAGCACGGCCAGCGTGTTGCTGCCCTCGGCCGCGAGTTGCAGACGGCGCAGTTCGGCGTAAGCGATTTTGTCGGGCCAGGCGAGCACCGCGCCGCAGGTCTGCGAGCGCAGCGTCTGTTCGATCGTTTCCGCCACCGCGCCAACGCAGCTGGTTCCGTAGCGGTCGCCGAGCACGAATTCCGGCCGCGGCCGCTCGTCCTTTTGGCCGGCCGCGGACGGCATGGAATGGCAGTCGACCAGCACGGCCGCGCCAAAATCGCGTTGCAGCCGGGTAAAC
>CAXBRX010000400.1:0-3269 GCA_963977835.1 uncultured Derxia sp. | reverse complement strand
ACCCAATTACCCGGCGGCGTTGCAATGCGCGTATTACCAGCGCGCCCATCCCAATGAGCATGAGGGCAACCCGTTCGCCGGGCCTGGCATTCTGAGCATGCTGTACGCCAACGGCCAAGGCGTCGATCTCGACCTCGACCTCGCGGTGCGCTTCACCTGCGAAGTGACTTCAGCCGCGGTCGCTGAGATTTCCGGCCGGCTTGAACATCTCGAACAATTGCGTACCGAAGGCGCCAATGAAACGCCATTCGATTTGTGCGATGACGCGACCAGCGGTTACATGGCCGGCGCCTGCGCAAACGTGCAATCGAAGTTCCGCTCGGTCAAACGCAACCAGCAATTGGCCGCACTGCAAACCGGCTGGACGCCCGCGACCAAGACCGCGTTCGCACACCTGAGCCAGGCCGAAGACGCTTTTGCCGAAACACGCAGCCGCGAAGAAGTGGATTTGAGCGGCACCGCACGCGCGATGTTCTCGATCGACGAAGCCGAAACCCTGCGCGACCAGGTGCTCGTGAACCTCAAGGACTTCAAGGCCGGCCGCATCCCGGCCGCGACCGCTGCGCAAGCCGACCAGGCCGAGCAGGAGATGAACGCGACGCTCGCGCAATTGAAAAGCCTGCCCGCCGATGCCTGGAAATTCACGACGGTCACGTTCGAAGGCATCGACAAGACACAACAAACCTGGCTGACAACGCGCGACGCCTGGATCGCATTCGCACGCGTGGCCTACCCCAGCCTCGGCGACGACCGCGTGCGCTCGCGCCTGACGCGCCAGCGCGCACATCAGTTGCGCAGCCTGCTCAAGATGCTGAAATGAAGCACCGGCGGCGCGCTGGGCGAGCGCGCCGCCAGTCGCGTTTGCCGGCTTACTCGCTCAGCGCCTTGACCGCTTCTTCGGTGGTCAGCACCCCGTTGGCGATCATGCCGTAATTGACGAGCGCGGCCTTGTAGGCGTCGGCGCCCGGCGCGCCCACCGCGTCCTTGACCACATAGACCTTGAAGCCGTTTTCCATCAGCGCGCGCAGATGCGAATCGACGCACAGATTGGCGACCATGCCGCCTAGGACGACGGTGTCGATGCCGCGATTGCGCAACTGGTAGATGAGGTCGTTGCTTTCCGGTCCGTACATCTTGTGAGGCGCGACGACGATGGTCTTGCCGTCGTAGATGTACGGCTTGTAGCGGTCATAGAAATCGGCGCCCGAGCCTTCGAAGCCCTTGGGATCGTTGAGCGCGGCGCGGTGCAAGGCCTTCATGTCGAGCAATTGCCGTTGCAGCGCGCCGGCATTGACCCAATTGCCGTCGAGGCTCGTATAGACCAGCGGATCGACCGACAACGCGACGCCGTTCTTCTTGGCGGTCTTCATCAGTTTTTCGATGTTGCCGACGGTGCCCAATTCCTTGAGGTTGTCGGCGAGCAGTTTGTACAGCTTTCCGTCTTCGCGCAGAAAGTCGTTCTGCGGATCGGTGATGACGACGGCGGTATGGGCCTTGTCGAGGCTGGGCGTGCCGGCCTGCGCGGCCGTGGCCAGGAAGAACGGCAATGCAAAGACGCAGGCAATGAGGCGCTGGTTCATGCGCTTGTTCATGATGATGGTGTCCTTTCCCAAGAGGAGTGATTGCCGCTGCGCACGCACCGGGTCCGGTGCAGGCAACGACAGCGCTCATCCTAAAAATGGCCGCCACCGCGGTATGTACCAACTGGCACGGTCGGCCCGCGGCTGCAACTGCCGCTGCGGGTAAGATCGTCGTCATCGTCATTTTTGCTGCGATCCAGATGCCAGCCCGAACCTTGCTCGTCATGCTCTTCTTCATCAGCGGTGCCGCCCGCGCCGCCAATTCCCTGGAACAAGACCTCATCCAATACAACCAGCTCCAACTGAGCAAAGACGCGCAGGTGGTGGATGCGACCGACAACGGCGAGCGCGCGGCGTTTCGCGATTACCACTTCGAATGCCGCAAGGAAGCCGATTTCGAAGACACCGAAACCCCCGAGGCCAAGGCAGCGTTCGATCGCTTCCTCGCCTATTCCGCGGCCCACCCCTCGCCGACGGTGGAGCAAAAAACGCAACGACTGGCCTTGCTCCAGGCCGCCATCGCCGCCGGCAGTTGGCGCGCCGATTATCTCGACGTCATCTGGGGCATGTGGGACAACCGCGGCGACGGCAAGGCACTCAAGCCCTTCGCCGATCGGCTTTACGCCTACACCACGAGCGGCCTGCCGGTCGCCGTGCACGCCTGGGTGGAATGGCACGGCGGCATGTACGAAGACATGCCGCAACGCGTCGCCTTGCTCAAGGCGGCGATCGAACGCGGCAACACGAATGCGATGGTGAGCGTGGCCTACAACCTCGGCACCCACGATCTGGCGCTGCGGCCCATGGCCAAACAGATGCTCGATTGCGCCGCGGCTCAAGGCGCGCCGGGCGCGTATGACGGCATCGGGCGATTGGCCTGGCAGGAAGGTCGTTGGGTCGATGCCATGCGCGCTTGGATCAAGGGCGCGAACCTGGGTTGCGACGAATGCCTGGTCCAGGTCGAAAGCGACCTTGTCTGGCAGCCCGGGCACCGCGTCAGCGACGGCACCTACAACACCGACCCCGGGTACAAGGCGCTGCGCAAATTCTATGAAGACCAGTTCTTCTACGGCCTCACCCACCTGCACAGTCTGCGCGTGACCGCGCCAGCGTCATTACAGATCGATGTCAGCGACGAGCAGATCGTCAAAGGCATCAAGGCGCGCATCGCGGCCTACGGCCTGCCCTGATCTGACGCCGCCCCAAGGCGCACGGTACCGCCGGCGCTCGGCGCAGCAAATCAATTCGGGTTGGCCCACCGTGCGTGTGGTCATGCAATCGGTGTATGTTGCGCGCTGCATTAACATGGCCGGCGCTGCAGCGCTGTGGAGGAAAGCCAAATCGACGCGAATCTGTTGAACGAACTGCGCATCAAGGGCAGTGAACGCGATACCGACGAAGGCCCCAAGCGCTGGTGGTGGGTGGCGTTGGCGCTCGTGCTGGCCGCGCCGCAGGCACGCGCGATCCGCGGTGGAGAACCGTGGCGCGGGCCGGCCCGTGACCTGGTGCCCGGCGACCTCGTCGAACTCCGTGCCGGGGATGTCGTGCCCGCCGATGGCAGGCTCGTGGAGGGCATCGCCCTCCGCATCGACGAATCGATCCTCTCCGGCGAGGCGGAGGCCGTGGCGAAGGATGGGGTCGCGCGGCTCCCCATCCACGCCCCCTGGGGCGACCGCTCCACCCTGGTTC
>CAXBRX010000399.1:0-3269 GCA_963977835.1 uncultured Derxia sp. | reverse complement strand
CTAGTGCGTTGCGTCATGCGGCGTAAAGTCCCCCGCAATCTACCCAACCCGCCATGGCACGCAAACTGTTCGTCCTCACCGCCCTCTCCGCCCTCTTCGTCGGCTGCGCCGGTCCTGACCGCGCTCCCAGCCCGGTGACCGATGAGCCCGCCGCCCCCGCCCCCGTCGCGGAGACCCTGACTCCGGTCGCTCCGGTCGTCACGCCCGCGCCGGTGCCGGTGCCCGCCCCGGTGCCCGCTGCGCCGACCACCGAGAAGGTCTCGTTCGCAGCCGACGCGTTCTTCGACACCGCCAAGGCGACCCTCAAGCCCGAAGGCAAGGCCAAGCTCGATGAACTCGCGGCCAAGCTCAAGGATGTGAACCTCGAAGCCATCGTCGCCGTCGGCCATACCGACAGCCAAGGCGGCGAGGCCTACAACCAGAAGCTGTCGGTCAAGCGCGCGGAAGCCGTCAAGGCCTATCTGGTCGGCAAGGGTGTCGATTCGAACCGTGTGTTCACCGAAGGCAAGGGCAAGACCAAGCCGGTGGCCGACAACAAGACCGCTGACGGCCGCGCGAAGAACCGCCGCGTCGAGATCGAAGTGGTCGGTACGCGTACCGTCACGAAGTAAGCGCGTTCAGGCTTTCTGACGCGTTCGACCGAACGGCGCAGGCGCGTGATGCGTGCCTGCGCCGTTGTCTTTTTTGCCAGGCGGTTCAGGGCGCGAGGCGCGCCGGAATCAAGCGCCGCATCCATGCGCCGAGCACCGCGCGAAAACGCGGCCGGTGCATGCACAGCGCACCCAGCAGACCCACGGCGCAACCGAGGACCGTGTCGAGAAAACGCGCGCCGATCAATTCGCTCACCGCGCCGTGGCCGAGCGCCGCAGCTTCGGCAAGCAGGATGGTCAAGGGCGTGATGAACACCACCGCGGCCGCGTAATTGCGCACCACCAGCACTTCGATGATGAGACTCAGCGTCATCATCGTGCAGGCCAAGCCCCAAGGATTCAGCGGCAGCATCAACAAGCCGCTCGCGAGGACCAGACCGCCGCCGGTGCCGACCACGCGATGCAATTGCTTGGTCCAGACCGCGCGCAGCGTGCTGCCTTGTATCACCGCCAGGCAGCTCACCGGCACCCAGTACGGCTTGTGCATCTGCAGGAGTTGCGCGACGCCGAGCGCGAGGCCGACGAAGACGCCGATGACGACCGATTCGAAGATCACGAAATCGAAGTCGGTCGCGGGTTTGGCCGGCACCGGCGCGGGCGCTCGTACGCGCACCGCATGCAGGCTGTAGAAGAACGCGATCATGAAGGCCAGCAGGCAGCCCATCGCAATGAGGCCGACCATCAGCGGCACCTGCGGCACTTCGATCGGCATATAGGTGCCGATGGCCGCCGCCATGACGAAGAACAGGCTGCCCGGCGCACCGAGGCCATAAAAGCGCGACAACATCGTCACCAGTGTGGTGATGAAGATCAGCACCGGCACCAGCAGCACGGGGGCGAAATGGCTCATGAGGCCGAGCGCGTAGCAAGAGGTCATCGCGAACGCGCAGGCCATCAGGAAGACCATGCGGTGATGCAAGGGCGTGTTGGGCAGGTAAAGGAAGACCATGCCGCCGAGCGAGGAGGCGAGGCCGTAATCCATGTGGCCGAAATACGCGCCGACCAGCAAAGGCAGGCCGCTGGCGAGCGCGGCCGCGAGCGGCATCTGCCAACTGCGGGTGCTCGGATGGACGGTCGAAAGATGGCGCAGCTCATCGAGCAACCATTGCTTGAGTCGGGCTATGCGGCCCGGTGTGGAATCAGAGGTCATCGTGGGTTGAGGCGAGGCGAAGCGAACGGCGCGCGCCAATGGCGGCCGCGCATGGTAGCGCGACCGTCATGCAAACGTCATGCCCAGCCACTAAGGTGGCGCGCCGCCGCTGGAGGCTCATCGCTTTGCCCATACATCCAAGGAAGACCATCATGACCACATCCGCCGATCCGACCCGCCGCCGCATTTTCGAGCGGCTGGCGCGCGTGGATTTGCCGGTCGGCAAGCTGTCGGCTGGCCTCGGCGTGACGCGGCCCGCGGTCTCGCAGCACCTCAAGGTGTTGAAGGAGGCCGGCCTGGTCACGGACCGGGCCGAGGGCACACGGCGGGTCTATCGCCTGGACCCGGCCGGGTTCGCGGCGATGCGCGGCTATCTCGACCGCATGTGGGACGATGCTCTGGAGAGCTTTCGTGCGGCGGTGGAGCAAGACAATCCAGGAGCGAAGTCGTGAGCGCACAACCCGTCCGCAAGCAGATCGTCGTCGAAGCGCCGCAGCAACGCGCATTTGAGGTGTTCACCGGCGGTATGGACCGCTGGTGGCCGCGCGAGCACCACATCGGCAAGTCGCCGATGAAGAACCAGATTCTCGAGACGCGCGCGGGCGGCCGCTGGTACGCGGTCAGCATCGACGGCAGCGAGTGCGACATCGGCCGCGTCATGATCTGGGATCCCTTCGGCCGCGTCGTGCTCGCCTGGCAGATCACCAGCCAGTGGCAGTTCGACAAGAACTTCGAGACCGAGGTCGAGGTGCGCTTCGTGCCCGAGTCCGCGACGCGCACGCGCGTCGAGTTCGAGCATCGCAATCTCGAGCGCTACGGCGTCGCGGCCGGCGCGAGCGCGCGGACGATCGAGCTGATCCGCGCCGACGGCCACTTCACCGGCCCGATCGAGTACACGCTCGACGAGGACGGGACGTTCGAGCTCGCGGGCCTGTCGATTCGCGCGATCCCGACGCCCGGCCACGCCGGTGGTCACCTGTCGTTCCTGATCGACGGCACGGACGTCTTCACCGGCGACGTGCTGTTCGACGGCACGGTCGGCGGCACGCGCGCGCCCGGGCACACGGATCTGGCCGACCTCCAGGCATCGCTCGACCGGCTGCTCGCGCTGCCCGACGAGACCGTGGTGCATCCGGGCCACACGACGCCGACCACGATCGGCGTGGAGCGCAGCGGCAACCCGTTCGTGCGCTATTTCCGCGGCGAGGCCGAGCCGCTCGACGAGCGCGCGCGTGCCGTGCGAGCAGTTGCTCACGAGGACGGTCGGCACACCCCGCTCGCGCAGGCCGCGGAGCGCGTGCTCCATGGCGAGATCCCGCACCGCGACTTCGTCGATCTGTGGTCCGGCGGACTCGACGCGCTGAACGCGATCGCATTCCGCCTGTTCGGCCCGAGGCTCACAGTCCTGCGCGACGTCCTGCTCGTCGCGTGGCTCGCGGCGCTCACGGCGGCCTTTGCCGTGGCGCGGC
>CAXBRX010000398.1:0-3291 GCA_963977835.1 uncultured Derxia sp. | reverse complement strand
CTCGATCGCGCTGGAGTCGCAGGCGAACCTGGTGCTGGGGCCCGGCCTGCGGTTCCGGCGGACGACGGTGACGACGCTGGTCACCGGCACCATGTTCCTGATGTGGCTGGGCGAGCAGATCACCGAGCGCGGACTGGGCAACGGCATCTCGATCATCATTTTCGCCGGCATCGCCGCCGGCCTGCCGAACGCCATCGCCGGCTCCCTCGAGCTGGTGCGCACCGGCGCCATGCACCCGCTCACCGCGCTGCTGATCGCGGCCTCGGTGGTCCTGGTCACCGCCTTCGTGTGCTTCGTGGAGCGCGGCCAGCGCAAGATCCTCGTCAACTACGCCAAGCGCCAGGTGGGCAACAAGGTCTACGGCGGCCAGGCCTCGCACCTGCCGTTCAAGCTCAACATGGCCGGCGTGATCCCGCCGATCTTCGCCTCGTCGATCATCCTGCTGCCGGCCACCGTGGTGGGCTGGTCAAGCACACCGACGCGGCCGGTGCCCGTGCGCGAGCCGGGGGCGTCGGGCACGAGCGGACGCAGATCGGCAAGCCCCAGGGCCGCGGCGAAGTAGCGGCTGCGCCGCCAGCCCGCGGTAAGGCAGGCGAGGCCTAGGCCCGCCTGCAGCACCAGCCCCAGGGCCTTCACCACCTGCTCCATCGCCCGCGGCGTGAAGACGGCTGCCGATGTGGTGACGGTCACGATCGCGCAGGGTGACGCACGCGGATGGGGAGAGGGCGTGCCCTATCCCCGCTATGGCGAAACGATCGATGGCGCGATCGCCGCCGGCAACGACACCAACCCCGGCTATGCCCAGACCCAGTTGCCGGTTTCGCTGCGTCTGGACAATGTGCGCGGCTACAACCTGCACATCACCGTCGAATGTGAGCCGACCGAAGAAGCCCTCGCGGCCTGGAGGATCGGCACCTACGAAAAGATCGCCGAAGCCTATTTCTCGATGAAGAACCGGCGCGACGAACAGGTGGCCGCAGCCCAGGTGCGCGCAGGCGTCAGCATCGAAGGCAATTCGCCCGAGCGCAATCTGCAAGTGGTGCGCGAAGAACTCAAGAAGCACATCGTCGCGATGCTTTATCGCGAGCCCGACGGCAGCAACCAGACACCGTTCAAATGGCCGCGCCTCATCCAGGTCCATCCGGATACCGGCGAACCCTCGATCCGCACCAACGACGCGGTCGAGCGCGCCGCATTGATCCAGTTCCTCGAACAGGCCTTCGAATGGGAGAAGCTGACCTATGTCTGCTACCCCTACTTCTGGGCCGACCGCGCGACGCAATGGCGCACCCTGGCCGATTTGCAAAGCGCCGATCCGGTGTTTGCCGAGTTCCTGCGCGCCGGCAGTGCGCGCACCATGGTCTCGGTGCGACCCGGGTTCGAATCGCAGGTGCAGCTCTTCCTCGATTTCGGCGTGATCTGGGGTGGCGGCACCGCGCCCGCGCCAGGCGAAGAAAACTACCTTTCGATCGCCGACGAAATCCGCGCGATCCAGCGCGGCGCAGACGACGCCGAACGCCTCGAATGGTGGGACACGCGTTTGCCGACCACGCTGCTATGGCTGGACGGCGCCGGCACCCTGCCCGAAAAGCCCGAGGAGCAGCGCGAGCTCGGTCCCGACCCGGTCGCCCCGTAAAGGCCACGCCATGGCCGCCACACGACCGAAAAGCTCGGCCGCCGCGCCCTCACGCGCCGGCGCCGAGGTGCCCAGGCTCGCCTTGTCGGAAGTCCGCTACCTCGCGCTCGAAGGCGGTGGCGGCAAAGGCTTTGCGTACCTGGGCGCGCTCGAAATCCTCGAAAAGCAAGGCGTGCTTGCGAACCTGCGCGGCGTCGCCGGCACTTCGGCCGGCGCGATCACCGCGATGATGATCGCGCTGGGCATGAAGCCGACGATGATCGCCGATGAACTCGCGAACAACGACTTCAACACCTTCTTCGATCCGCCGCTCGATGCGCAAGGCCGGCGCCTGATTCCGGCGCCGTTCGACTACCAGGTACGCGACGACAACCAGGAAGAACGCGAAACCCTGGCCGCGCGCGACCTCAAACAGAGCAGTGCCAAGCTTCTGCACGACCTCGACAACTACAGTGGTGGCCCGCTGGACTGGGCGACGCGACTGTTGCTCGATGCTGCCGCGGTCCAGCGCAACGACATCGGTGTACGCGTATTCGAGGCGCTCGCCATCCTGGCCGACATGAAGAACCTGGTGCCGGTCAAGGTGCTGCTCAAGAGCCTCAATCGCTACACCGCCTATTTCGGCCGCGACATGGGCTTCTTCTCCGGCAAGGCCGCGCACGATTATTTCGACATGCTGATCCGCCGCGAAGCGGTGCGCCGCACCTCGAACACGCGCTACGCCAAAGGCGCCAGCCTGACCTTTCAGGAACACAAACTCGTGTTCGGCATCGATTTGCTGATGTGCGGGGCGAATCTGGCGACCGGCCGCAGCGTGCTGTTTTCCTGGAAGCACACCCCGAATTTTCCGGTGGCCGATGCGGTGCGCATTTCGATGGGGCTGCCTGTCATCTACAAGCCCTATGTACTGAACTACCCGCTGGCCGGCTGGCCCGAATGCGGCACCTACATCGATGGCGGACTCTGGAACAACCTGCCGTTTCGCGAGATCGGCGCGCTCGGCAAACAAACGGCTGGCGGCAGTGCCAACAAACCATCCTCGGCCGCAGGTGCGCCACCCGCGGCGGCGGCGGTCGCTCGCCGCGTGATGGCCGATCTGGTCGGCGATCGCAACACTCTCGGATTGCGGCTCGAAATCACGCCGCCCGAACCGGTGCTGACAGGCGGTGCGCTGCTCGGCAAGATTGCAATGGCCGGACTGGCCGCAGGCGAAACCCAGGTGATCGCAGATCTGGAACCGTTCACCCTGATCCTCGACACCGAGGGTCTCGACACCCTGGTCTTCAGCCCGCCCGACGCGACCAAGGAAAAGGTGAACAAGCGTTCGCGCCGCGCGATGCGCCGCTACTTCGATCTGCCACCCGAACCCAAGGACGCTGACGATGCCGACGATCGTCGCATCGAAGAACTGCGCAACCGTTCCGCCTGTTCGCAATGATCGGTCGCGGCGGCAGCCGCGACCGGGCCCGAGGCCTCAGGCGACCAGCGCCGCCTTGAAGATGCCCACCACCTGCTCCAGCGTGGCCAGGCGCGGGTTGGTCAATTGGCAGGCATCCTTCTTCGCATTGCCGGCCATGACGGTCAGGTCGGCCTCTTTGACGCCAAGCACCGCGAGGTTCTTCGGGATGCCCACATCGCGCGCCAGACGGCGGATC
>CAXBRX010000397.1:0-3314 GCA_963977835.1 uncultured Derxia sp. | reverse complement strand
CGTCGGCGCCAAACAACGCTTCCGCCACGCTGGCGCCCACGACCGCGACTTTGGCTGCCGCGCGATCTTCGAGTGACGTGAATGGCCGGCCGCGCTCGAATTCCGCGCCGACGATGTCGAAGAACGTCGGCGTGACGCCTTCGACCAGCACGGAGTCCGATTCGTTGCCGCCGGCGCGAGCGACGAGCAGCAGGCCAGGGTGGTCGCGGAATTGTAGAAGCCGGTGATGCGCTCGCCAATCGATTGCGAGCTGACCGCCGTCTCGATCTGTTCGAGCCACTGGACCGCGGTTTCGCTGCGCGACAAATCGGCGCCGGCGCGACGCACGTCGTGTTCTTCGTCGGCACCAACGACATCACGGGCGGCGCCGATTCGAACACGGTGATCGGCGGCATGAAGCAGGTGATCGACCGCGCGCATGCGGCGGGCCTCAAGATCATCGGCGTCACGATGATTCCGCGCGGCAGCGCGAGCGGCAGGAGCGCGAGGATGACGACGAGATATGTGCGGAGGAATCGCTCGAGTGTGGTGTCGCGCGCCGGCTCAGCGCGCGTGTCTTCAACGATGCGCGCGAGCAGCGATTCGCTCCACGGTTCGAGCGCTTCGCACTCGATCGGCTCGGATGTGAGATTGATCGCGCCGGCAGGCAATGCCTCGGTGGGTGCCGCACCGGCGGTCGCGGCGCAAGGCGCGCAAGGTTCAGCCCGGCCGGCGGTATCGACGGGCGCGCATGCCGTCGCAGGCACCGCGACCATCCCGATCAGATCGTCGGCCGAAGCCGTCAGCGTGCCGCGTGCGCTGCAATCGATCGACGGACTCGATACGGTGCTCGGCCAACGGTATTGCGCGGGGCGCGCCGATGTCTTCTTGCGCGCGCTGCGCCAATTCGTCACGCATTACCGCGGCGGCATCGGGCAGATCGACGCGCAGATCGAGGCCGGCGACCTGACCGCGGCGCGCAATGTCGCGCATTCGCTCAAGGGCGCATCGGGCGCGCTCGGCGCGGTGCGGGTCCAGTCCTTGGCCTTGACGCTCGAATCGGCGCTGATGGCCGGCCATGCGCCCGAGTTGTTGCGCGAGGCGTCCAGCGCCTTGCAAAATGCCTTGTCGGCCCTGGTCGATGAAATCGACCGTCATCTCCCGGTCGATGGCGTGCCGATCGAAGCGCTGCCCGACGCGGCCACGCAGGCCGCTCATCTGGACCGGCTCGAAGCCTTGTTGACTGCGGCCGATTTCCGCGCCGGTGCCCATTACCGCGCCCTGGCGTCCTGGATGCGCGCCTTGCATGGCGATGCTTTGCAAGGCTTCGAACGCGCCTTGCAGGCCTACGATTACGTCACCGCCCTCAATGCCTTGCGTGCCTTGCGTGCGGACGCAGATGACGCTGCGCATTGAGCACCTGATGCAGCTTGCCGCTCGCGGCATCGCGCTCGGGGGCGCGGCCGTTCCAATCGACGCGCACATGCGCGAGGCCTTGCGCGTCTAGCAGACGGGCCAGGGCATCGCGGCAACGCTCGGGCGCACCGCCCGTGCGCGCGGCATCGGGCGCGAGCCGCAATTCGAGCGAGGCCGGTCCGGTCTGGGCGAGCTGAAAGCCGAACACGCCCGCGTCTTCTTCGACCGCGGTGGCCAAGGCTAGCGGCAACAGCTTGATGGTGTGGCCGTGGCGGTCGCGAAACGCCAGGGTGTCGTTGCAGCGCCCTTCGACCTTGACGGTCGGCAAGGGCGAGCCGCAGGCGCAGGGCGTGCTCGACCAGGTGATGCGGTCGCCGATGTCGTAACGGATCAAAGGCTGGGCGAAATTCGCGAGGTTGGTGATGAGCGTGGTGTGCGAGGGCTGGTCGGGCGGTGCCGGGCGGTACAGCGCATCGACTGGTTCGAGCAACACCCAATCGGCATTCACATGCAAGCCGCCGTGTTCGCATTCCCAGGCGATCGGCATGAATTCGGACGCGCCATAGGCTTCGCGCACGCGGCAGCCCAGGCGTTCGGCGATGTAGGTGCGCACCGCTTCGGACAAATGTTCGCCGCCGCTCCAGAGTTCATGCAGGCGCACGCGCAAACGGCCGGCCGCTTGTTCATCGGCCAGGACTTCGGCCACCGTCGGGTAGGTCGCAATCAGTGTGGGCTGGTAGGCGTTGAGCGCCTCGACCAGTTCCGCGAGCGGTTGCTGGATGGTGAACACGCGCGCGCGCTCGCCGAGCCAAGGGTTCACGCGCGCCAGCCGTGTGGCCGTGGCATGGGCCGCGAAATGTCCGCCGGTCGCGGCCACCATCGCGTAGCGCTCGCCGCTCAGGCAGGCCGCGCTCATCCATTGCGCCGGCCCCAGGCGGCGAAAGCGCACGAGTTCGAGCGCGTCGTAGACCGCGAGCGCATGCGCGTCGTGCACATAGATGCCATGTTCGCCGGTGCTGCCGGAACTGGTCCAGACCGCATACCGGCCGAGGAAATCGGTGCCGAGTTTTTCGGGGTCGGCGATGAAGGCATCGACGCCTGCGCGGGTGATTGCACGATCGGTCGCCCAGTCGTCGAAGGCGGACATCAAGGCCGGCCGCGTCACCGGTTCGATCGCGCTCAAGGGCGCGTCGCAGCCACCCAGAGCGCGCAGATGCCGCGCATAGAAAGGTGAGTCTTGGCGTGCGGCATGCACGAGGCGACTCAGGCGCGCACGCGCGACGGCATCGATGGCCTTAAGGCCGGCCTGCCCGGTCAGTGCGGCATCCCACAAGATGCCCGGCCACGTCCACCACATGTCTGCCTCCTGTCGTTGTCGTCGCGGGTGCTGGTACACCCGTGCAATACGCAGTGTGGCTGACCCGGCGCCCGCTGGCGAGCGTGCCGGTTGTGACAGATCAAATCAGCGCAGCGTGATGCGGTTCAAGCGCGGTTCAAGCCTCGTCGTGATTGTGGCCATTGAGCGCGTAATCGCGCCGGATC
Organism: uncultured Derxia sp.; assembly: GCA_963977835.1. Lineage (GTDB taxonomy): Bacteria > Pseudomonadota > Gammaproteobacteria > Burkholderiales > Burkholderiaceae_E > CAXBRX01. Next base: position 377 of record CAXBRX010000397.1, on the reverse strand, counting down.
GCGGCCCAGGCTTCTTCGGCGGTCTCGACGAATTCGAACAGGTTCTCGTCGCCGGGGCTGATCATGCCGGTCTCGATCAAGACGTCGAAATTGATGAGTCGGGTCCAGAAATCGCGGCCGAACAGCAAGATCGGCCGGCGTCGGCATTTCCCGGTCTGGATCAGGGTCAGCATCTCGAACAATTCATCGAGGGTGCCGAAGCCGCCCGGGAAGCACACCAGCGCAACCGAGCGCATCAGGAAGTGCATCTTGCGCAGCGCAAAGTAATGAAACTGGAAGCACAACTGCGGCGTGATGTAGGGGTTGGGTTCCTGCTCGTGCGGCAAGACCACATTGAGACCGATGCTTTTGCCTTCGGCGTCGAAGGCGCCACGGTT
>CAXBRX010000396.1:0-3321 GCA_963977835.1 uncultured Derxia sp. | reverse complement strand
CCGAGCGATGGGCGCGGTCCACGCGTTCGCGGGCCTCGCCGGTCTGCCCCAGACGCGCCAGACGGATCGCGTCGGCGGTCAGGGTGTCGATCGGGTCGTCGTGGGCCGAGGTCATGGCGCGTCGGGCGCGTGCGGGAGCGCGAAGGTCAATAACCCGCCGGGACGCGTCGATGCCAGTCGGTCGCCTGCTGATAGGCATGCGCCGCACCCAGCATCTTGGCTTCCTCGAAATAATTGGCCATCAATTGCAGGCCGACCGGCCGGTTCTTGGCGCCGAAGCCGCAAGGAATGCTCATGCTCGGGATGCCCGCGAGGCTGCCGGGGATCGTATACAGATCGCTCATGTACATCGCCACCGGGTCGGCCGCTTTTTCGCCGAAGCCGAAGGCCACGCTGGTCGTGACTGGGCCCGCGATCAGGTCGCATTGCTGGAAGGCGCGCTGGAATTCGTCGGCGATCAGCCGGCGCACCTTCTGCGCCTTGATGTAATAAGCGTCGTAATAGCCGTGGCTGAGCACATAGGTGCCGATCAGGATGCGGCGCTTGGGCTCGTCGCCCAGGCCTTCGGCCCGGCTTTTCTTGATCATGTCGATCAGGTCGGCGTATTGCTCGGCGCGGTGGCCGTAGCGCACCCCGTCGAAGCGCGACAGATTGCTCGAACATTCGGCCGGCGCGACCACGTAATAGACGGGAATGCCGAGCGCGGCGTTGGGCAGCGAGATGTCGACCAGTTGCGCGCCCAGGCGCTGGTATTCGGCCAGGCTTTCGCGCACCGCGGCTTCCACGTCGGGGCTCAGGCCGTTGCCGAAGAATTCCTTGGGCACGCCGATGCGCAAGCCCTTGACCGGGGCGTTCAGGCTGCGCGTGAAGTCTTCGCCCGGGCGGTTCACGCTGGTCGAATCCTTGGCATCGAAACCGACCATGGCGCTGAGCACCAAGGCCGCGTCTTCGGCCGAGACCGTCATGAGGCCGGCGGTATCGAGGCTGGAGGCGAAGGCGATCATGCCCCAGCGCGACGGCCGGCCGTAGGTCGGCTTGGTGCCGGTGATGCCGGTGAAGGCCGCGGGTTCGCGGATCGAGCCGCCGGTATCGGTCGCGGTGGCCACCGGCGCCGCGCGCGCGGCGACCACGGCCGACGAGCCGCCCGAACTGCCGCCCGGCACCGCCGATTTGTCCCACGGGTTGAGCACATTGCCGTAGGCGCTGTTTTCGTTGCTCGAGCCCATCGCAAACTCGTCGCAATTGAGCTTGCCCAGCGTCACCATGCCGGCTTGGCCGAGTTGTTCGACCACGGTCGCATCGAAGGGGCTCATATAGCCCTTGAGCATTTTGCTCGAGGCGGTCGAGGCGAAATCCTTGGTGACGAAAATGTCCTTGTGCGCGATAGGGACACCGGTCAGCGGCGTGGCGTTGCCGGCCGCGATGCGGGCATCGGCCGCGCGGGCCTGGGCCAGCGTCACTTCCGGGCGCACATCGAGGAAGGCGTTGAGGTCGCGATGGGCCTCGATGCGCTTCAGATAGGCCTCGGCCAGTTCGACCGCCGAGACTTCCTTGGCCTGCAGCGCGCGGCTCAGCTCGGCGAGCGAGCGATGGAAAAGTTCGCTCATTCGATCACCTTGGGCACGAGGAACAGGCCGTCTTGTTGTTCGGGCGCGTTGCGCAGATTCAGCTCGCGCTGATCGGTCTCGGTGACGGCGTCGGCGCGCAAGCGCTGGGCGCCGCCCAAGGGATGCGACATCGGTTCGATGCCGTCGGTGTTCACGGCGCGCATCTGTTCGATCATGGCGAAGATGTCGTTGAGCTGCGCCAGGGTGCGCTGGCCTTCGGCTTCGGTGATCTCGATGCGCGCCAGATGCGCGATACGCGCGACGTCTGCAAGGGTGAGGGACATGGGCGGGATTGGCCTGGGGAAACCGCCCTGAAACCAAGCGTTGCCGCGGGGCGGAAGACATTGATTATAGGGTATGATCCCGCGTCGATTTCCCTTGGGCTCGGCGATCCTTTTGCGGTGTAGCGCGCGCAGTGCGGCGCGGCCCGCCTTGAAGGCCCGGCCACCACCTCCGATAGCGCCACGCAGGACAGTTCATGTTCGGCTTTCTCTCCAAATATTTTTCCAACGACCTCGCGATCGACCTCGGCACCGCCAATACGCTGATCTATGTGCGCAGCAAAGGCATCGTGCTCGACGAACCCTCGGTCGTCGCCATCCGCCAAGAAGGCGGCCCCAGTGCCAAGAAGACCATCTGCGCCGTCGGCAAGGAAGCCAAGCAGATGCTGGGCAAGGTGCCCGGCAACATCGAAGCCATCCGGCCGATGAAGGACGGTGTGATCGCCGACTTCACCGTCACCGAGCAGATGCTCAAGCAGTTCATCAAGATGGTCCATCCGGGCTCCATCTTCGCGCCCAACCCGCGCATCATCATTTGCGTGCCTTGCGGCTCGACCCAGGTCGAGCGCCGCGCGATCCGCGAATCGGCGTTGGGTGCTGGGGCCAGCGAGGTTTTTTTGATCGAAGAACCCATGGCCGCTGCCATCGGTGCGGGCTTGCCCGTGGCCGACGCCTGCGGCTCAATGGTGGTCGACATTGGCGGCGGCACCACCGAAGTGGGCATCATTTCTCTGGGCGGCATGGTTTACAAAGGCAGCGTGCGAATCGGTGGCGACAAATTCGATGAAGCCATCGTGAATTGCATCCGTCGCAATTACGGCATGTTGATTGGCGATCAAACCGCTGAAGCCATGAAAAAGCAAATCGGTGTGGCGTTTCCCTCGGCTGATTTTCGTGAGATGGAAGTGACGGGGCGCAACCTCAGCCAAGGCATTCCGCAATCGTTTTTGGTCTCCACCAATGAAATCCTTGAGGCTTTGACCGATCCGCTCAACGGTTTGGTCACCGCCATCAAAATTGCCCTCGAAAACACGCCCCCCGAATTGAGTTCAGACATCGCCGAACGCGGCATCATGCTCACTGGCGGCGGTGCGTTGTTGCGCGATTTGGATCGGCTGATTTCAGAAGAGACTGGCTTGCCAGTGCTGTTGGCCAAAGACCCGCTGACTTGCGTGGTGAGAGGTTGTGGCTTGGCGCTTGAACGCCTGGATGGCGTGGGCGGCATCTTCACCAACGACTGAACGCGCGCTGCGCGAACCCGCCTTGGCGGCGGTTTGAATTTGGTGGGCCCAGTAGGACTTGAACCTACGACCAAAGGATTCCGGTTTGTGTGACTTTCGCCACTCCCTGGACTTTGCCTTCACCTTAGCTTTCGCCTTAGGTGGGTGCCGTCAAGTCTCTACACCTTCGACAACACTTGCGTGTTGAAGCTT
>CAXBRX010000395.1:0-3326 GCA_963977835.1 uncultured Derxia sp. | reverse complement strand
ACCACGCTGCCGCTGCGCGTGACCTGGGACCGCCCGGCCACCGTGAACCGCGCCGATACGGTCGCGCTCACCGTGGACCGCTCGCTGGCCACGCTCAAGGCCGGAGAATTCAGCGAAGTCACCAGCGCGCCTGGCAGCTACCAGCGCCAGACCCAGCTTTACGTTGATCCGACCCAACTGCCAGGGGCGGGAGCGGCCAACGGCTCTGTCGTGAAAGCCACTGCGACGGCCGAATACTGCTGGACGGGCTTCATCATCGGCCGCGGCCCCGACCAGACCGTGTGCTGGCATTTCGACACCGAACTGCGCTTTCGCGTTCACGACACCTCGGCACAGCCCGGCGCTCCGCAACTGGAACTAGCGCCCGCCAACGTCGACGCCGTGGCGGGCGAAGATGCGGTGTTCACCGCCAGCTTTCGCGTGCCCACCGACTTCTCGAGCGCCCAATGGCAACGCTGGAACGGTTCGCAATGGTTCGCCGCCACGGGGCTGAGCGCACCTGCCGCGACCCAGACCGACACGATCGCGCCCACCGATCACGCGCTGCGCAACACAACATTGACGCTCAAAGCGGTCGATCTCGCCCGCGACAACGGCATGCGGCTGCGACTGCAGTATTGCGCCGACAAGGCGTCGGGCAATGCCAACTGTCTGATCAGCGGCGAAGTTGCGCTCGGCGTCTTGCCGGCACGCATTGCCCCCAGCTTCACGCTGCAACCGGCCGACGGCACCGTGCTCGAAGGCAGCACCTTCAGCGTGACAGCGACCGCCACCGGGCGTCCCGGCCCTTCGCTGACGGTCCTACGCAACGGCGTGGCGCAAAAGACCTGCGCGGCCCCTGGCGGCGGCGTGTTCGTCACGGCCTGCACCTTTACCACCGGTCAATTGGCGCTGGCCGACAGCGGCGCGAAGTTCTGCTTCGTCGCCAGCAATGATTCCGCGCACCAGTTCGACGCCACCAGCTTCTGCGCCACCGTGACGGTCATCCCGAGCGCGAGCGCGCCCGTGATTTCCCAAGGCCCATCCGATCAAACCGTGGCAGTGGGCTCCACCGCGGTGTTCACCGCCACCGTGACCGGTGCCGCGCCGCTGTCATACCAATGGACCTACAACGGCGGTGCGCTCAGCGATCGGGCCGCGTCAGGCGCAGCTTCCGGCATCGCGGGCAGTCACACGCCCCAGCTCACGCTGACGAACGTGCAGACGAGCGATGCTGGCGTCTACGCACTCACCGTGAGCAACGGCACGCCGCCAGATGCCACGGCCAGCGCGACGCTGACGGTGAGCAATGCTGCAGCGGGTCTATGGAACGTCACAACCCTCATTCCGGAGAACCTGGCGCTCCTGGCCACGGATGGCCCATTCGCCACTGCGCGCTTGGGCCAGATCGGCCGCGCGACGATCAGCCCGACCGGTACGGTCTATCTGATCGACAGCAGCATGAAACTGCGCGTGATCGATCTCGCCGCCAGCATGGTCTCGACGATGAACGGCCCGGATTTTTCTCAGAGCTATTTTCCCGGCCCCATGGCGGCCGATGCATCCGGTCGCATCTACCTCACTCAGGCTCTGAACCAGATGTACCGTCCGGGCGGCGCGCCGCAATGGGCCGGCAGCATCCTGCGCATCGATCCATCCACCGGCCAGGTCGTGACCTGGATCGATGCGTCGCGCGGGTTGGCACCCGCCGATGCCATCGCCATCGCCCCTGACGGCACGGTCTATGTTGCCGAAGCCGCCTGCCCCAACCCGACCAACGGCGCCTCCCCGCTCGCCAAGACACGCATCAGCAAGATCTCGGCGAACGGTGCCTCGGTGACGGCGTTGGCGGGCCATTGCGCCGGCTTCAGCGATGGCCCCGTCAACACCAATGCCGATCAGTTCGCGAACATCACCGCGCTGGCGGTGGACGGCGGCGGCACACTGTGGGTCTTGGACGGCAACAACTTCGCGCTGCGCAAAATCACGCCGGCTGGCGAAATCTCGACGGTCATCAATTGGGCCGCCGGCGCGCAGGCACCCGTGGATGGCGATTCCGCGAGCGCCGCGTTGGCGTCGATGAGCAACCTGATCGCGGTGGGCAATCAGCTCTTCTTCCTCGACGGATCCACGGCGCGATGGTTACGCCGTTACGATGTCGCCACCGATCGATTCGACACCCTGGCGGATCTGCTGCCCGTGATCAATTCGCTGAGCACGGCGGGTAACACCGCCTTGGTGGGCACGACCACGCCTGCGGGCAGCGTTAAAGTGCTGCTCGGGCTCGGGACCGAGTTTCTGCAGGTAACCCCGCCTTGAGCCCGAGCGCCCGCAGCTCCCGACGATGCGGCAACCGACATCAGAACCTGCCATGCCCGAGACTTCCACCGCCGGCCGTTGGACGCTGCATCTGAGCGCACAGCCGCGGCTCGTGTCGCAAGCGGAGCAGGTCCTGGCACTGGAAGGGCTCGACGCGTTGTTGCTGGCCTGGCTGGCGCTGGAAGGTCCGACGCCGCGCGTGCGCCTCATGGATTTGTTGTGGCCCGAGGAAACGCGCAGCCCTACGCTGCGCAATCGGCTGCGGCAGCGGCTGTTCACGCTGAAACGCCGACTGGGCGCCGAGGCCGTCATCGGCAATGAAATCCTGTCGCTCGGCCCGGCCGTATTCTGGCCCGGGCACGACGCCGCGGCCGACGATGGCGCGATGCTGGCGTCGGTGAGCGTGGCCGACGCGGGCGAACTGGCGCAATGGCTGACCGCCCAGCGCGATGCGCAGCACGCGTCACGCCGCGCACATCTGGCCAACGAGCTCGCCCGCTTCGAACGCGAAGGCCGGCTCGCCGAAGCCATCGATCTGGCGCAACGGCAGGCGCGCCTGGACCCGTTGCACGAGCACGCGCATCGGCAATTGATGCGGCTGCATTACCTGCATGGCGATCGTGCCGCCGCGCTCGTCGCGTTCGAGCAATGCGAGCGATTGCTGAAGGATGAACTCGGCGTCAAACCCGGTGCCGAAACCTTGGCCCTGCTCGCACAAGTGGAAAACGCCTCGGCGCCCATGCGACCCGTGGTGCGCCCGGTGGCGCCATCGTTGCTGCGTCCGCCGCGGCTGGTCGGGCGCAACCTCGAATGGCAGCAACTTCTGGAGGCCTGGGCCCGGCGCATGCCGGTCGTGCTGGTGGGTGAAGGCGGGCTGGGTAAAAGCCGGCTGCTGGCCGATCTGCCGGCGTCGTTCCCAGTCTGGATGAGCCACGGCGACCATGTCACGGCCGGGCCGCAGGGATTTTCCGTAATCGCCGAGTCGGAGAACGCGCTGGGCGCGGTCGAGAATCCCGAACGAGGCATTT
>CAXBRX010000394.1:0-3330 GCA_963977835.1 uncultured Derxia sp. | reverse complement strand
ATCAGGACTACGACTATTACTTCGCCAATCGCCATTGCGACGTCGATTACGCGCAGTTTCTGCTGGCGCAAAAGATCGAACCCACTCGCTCGCACGTCTTGGATCTGTTGACGAACGTCGTCGTCGCGCAGTACCCGAACATCCGCCCTGATCCTGAATGGGCAATGCTGGCCAACCAGACGGAGGCAGTGGGACGACCGAACGAAAAGCAACTTCCGCATTGCGAAGCGCTGGCTCGGTTTTACGCTGCGCATGTTCGGCAATTCGTGACAAGAACCGAAGCCAATTTCGGCGTCACCGATCTGTACAACATGCTTTATTCGATTCCAGGATCGGCAGTTCAAGAATGGGCGATCCGGCAACACGCTGGACAGTTGCAAACCGCGAGTCCTTCGGATTCGGAAATACACGGCGATCCGGCAATCTCCGTCGCGACAGCCGCGGCTTTTCTGGAATCGCAACCACCGTCCTACGAACAATTCTGTGCCTGGGTCACGACCGCATACGTGTGGACCGACATGGCGACGGGCGCCAATCGACATATTACGGAGGCGATGCACGCGTTGCCGACACATTGGCGCGCAGCAAAGGTGATCTACAAGCACCCCGACGCGGAATGCAAAGCCATTGGCCGATATATGCCCTACGACCTATTCGACGGTGTGGACGCGCATCGGCAGTACATCGATGGGGCGGCGAAGAACGCCGGCATTCCTTGCCATTCCGAGCGCAAGCGTTCCGCGGACGGTTCCCATGACGCCCAACTGACCTGCACGCCAGCGACACGTTCGTGGGAAACCTTGGGCACACTGCTCCCCTAACGCCGCGCGGCCGGTTCGATGCCGCGTCGCGAACACTCAAGCGCGCAACGGCAACACCGCACCGATGGCGATGAACACCCCGCCGCAGGCCCGGTTGAACAAACGCCCGACGCGCGCGAGCCAGGCGGTGATGCGCTGCGCAAGGCTGGCGAGCACGAATTCGGTGATGAATTCGATGACGGCGAAAGTGGCCGCCATGACCGCGAATTGCATCAACAGGCTGCGCGCCGGATTGATGAATTGCGGCAAGAAGGCGGCGAAGAACAGGATGCCTTTCGGGTTCGTGACCGCGGCCAGCAATCCTTGCCGGAACAGCACGCGCGGGTCGGCCTGTGCAGCACCGCGCGCCGCGCCGACCTGGATCGGCGGCGCGCGCCAGACCTGGATACCGAGCCAGATCAGGTAAGCGCCGCCCACCCATTTGAGCACCGTGAGCCAGACCAGCGAGGCTTTGAGCAAAGCGCCGATGCCGAACATCGACAAGGCGATGAGGGTGACGAAGCCGATCGCGCCGCCGGCCAGGGTGTACAGCGCCATGCGCCTGCCGTGCAGCGCGCCGTGTGTGAGCGCAAGCAGGCTATTGGGCCCGGGCGACAAAGACAGCCCGAGCGCGGCAACGAAATAGATGAGCCAGGTATGAAGATCCATGATGGGTCGGCGCGCGTTTCAATACAGGCCCGGCACGAGCCGCTTGGTATGCGCGGCGTACTCGGCATAGTCGGCGCCGAAGGCTGCATGCAAGGCGCGTTCTTCGACCGCGATGCGGGCCGCCAGCGCGACGACGATGGGCGTCATGAGCATGAGCAGGCTGATCCAGTTGCCGAGCAACAGCCCCAGGCCCAGAAACGCGAGCACCAGCCCGGAATACGAAGGATGGCGCACAAAACGGTAGGGGCCGGTGCGCACGATCTGATGATCGCGATGAATCGCAACATCGACCGTGAAGAAGCGCCCGAGCGTGACGATCGCCCACCAGCGCAGCGCCAGGCCGAAGGCCATCACGCTCGGGGCGACCAGACGCAAGACTGCGTAATCGACCGGCAGGCGGCCGGCCGCGATCGATTGCGCGCCGATCGCCAGCGCAATGCCGAGCGCGATCGCAATCCACAACCAGGGCAAGGAGCCGCGGTCGCGGTTCTCGGTCTGCCCCATGCGCGCGCGCTTGAACACCGCCAACGCAATTTCGGAAATCGGAAAACCCAGAAGAAGCAGCCAGGCGAGGGGAGTCGCGTTCATGCGCATTCCATGCAAAGTGAATGATCCGATCTTAGCCGCAAGCGCCGCCTTGGCCACCGGAAAGCTCTGGGCGGGGGCTTGGCGCGGCGCCGCCCGTTCGCCGATTTCACGGCGCTGTCATACTCGCGCACCGTTCCCGGTTTCATGGAGCCTATTGCATGAGCCTCATGTCTTCGGTCGGCCGCACGCAAGTGCTGGCGCTGGCCGCTCGCCATACGCTCGATCCCGAGCAGACCGCCGCCCTGTCGGCACTCGCCGGCATCGACACACCACCCGAGCATCTGGCCGGCCGCGCGCGGCGCGTGGCTGCAGTCCTGGCCGCCGGCCTGTTCGGCTTCGGACTGTTGTTGTGGATCGCGGCCAACTGGGCCTCGATACCGCGCCTGGGCCGCTTCGCGATGCTCGAAGGCCTGATCGTGCTGGTCTGCCTTGGCGCCTGGCTCAAGCCCGTGGCGCGCAGCGCGCTTTTGTTGCTCGCCTTCTTCGCGGTCGGCGGCTTGTTCGCTTTCTTCGGCCAAACCTATCAAACCGGCGCCGATGCCTGGCAATTGTTTGCCTTGTGGGCGGTGCTCACCTTGCCCATGGCTTGGGCCGCACGCTCCGATGTGCTCTGGAGTCCGTGGATCCTGGTGACGATGTCGGCGGTCTCGCTCTGGGTCAGCGCACATACCGGCTGGCGCTGGAACATCACGCATGAAGCGGTACGCGTGCATTACCTCGGCTGGGCCTGCGCCGCGGGCCTGGTCGGCGCCGCGGGTCCGTGGTCGCCGATCGCGCGCGCGGGCGGGATCGGCGTCTGGTCGTTGCGCACCGCGGCCACCCTGGGCTGCCTGCTCTTGTTGAGTGTTTCGGTGCCCACGCTGTTCGGCCACGAAACCATGCTGGCCTATTTCGTCGCGCTGCTGGTTTGCGGCACGACGATGGCGGCCATGTGGCGCAGCGCCAGCGGCGATGTCTACCTGATGAGCATGGTCGGCCTGACGCTCGACATCCTGCTCATTTGCGGGCTCGTCAATGTCTTCTTCGATTGGCGCTCGAACGCCATCGGCAGCTTCTTCATCGTCGGCATCCTGTCGGCCGCGGTGGTGGGCCTCACGGTCTGGGCGGTCATGTCCAAAGTCCAGCGCGACGCGCAAACGGAGGCGGCACGATGAGCACGCGCGCATTGCTGGACCTCATCGATCGCGCAACCGCGCAAGGCGTTCTGCCCGCCGACGCACGCGAACAGGCGGCCGCCTCGCGCGAACGCCCATGGCCGGTCGTGGTGCTGACT
>CAXBRX010000393.1:0-3357 GCA_963977835.1 uncultured Derxia sp. | reverse complement strand
GCAGATGCGAGGACTGGCCCTCGAACATCTTATTGCCGACCTGGCGCTTCGGATACTGGATCAGCAGGCGGCGCTGGGCGCGTTCCATGAAGACGATGAACACGACCGTGGCCACCGCCAGCACGGCGATGAACAGCAGGGCGAAGGCCGACATCTGACCCTGCTGCGCCAGGCCCAGCAGGCGCGCCACCGTGGACGGCAGCACCGCCACGATGCCGGCGAAAATGATCAGCGAGATGCCGTTGCCGACGCCGCGGGCCGTCACCTGCTCGCCCAACCACATCAGGAACATGGTGCCGCCCGTCAGGGTCACGACCGTCGAGGCGATGAAGAAGATGCCGGGGTTATCGACCAGGCCGGCCGTGCTGTTCAGGCCCACGGCGATGCCGAACGACTGCGCCAACGCCAGGAACACCGTCAGGTAGCGCGTGTACTGGTTCAGCTGCTTGCGGCCGCTTTCGCCGCCTTCCTTCTTCAACTTTTCCCAAGGCGGATACACCGTGCCCATCAGCTGCACGATGATGGACGCCGAGATGTAGGGCATCACGTTCAGGGCGAAGATGGCCATGCGCTCGACCGCACCGCCCGAGAACATGTTGAACATGTCCAGGATGCCGCGCGACTGATCCGGGTTCTGGAAGAACTGCAGGAAGGCCTGGGAGTTGATCCCCGGGATCGGCACGTACGTCCCGATGCGATAGACCAGCAGCGCGCCCAGCGTGAACAGCAGGCGCTTGTGAAGCTCGGTCGCCTTGGCGAACGAGCCCATGTTCATATTGGCGGCGAGTTATTCAGCGGCCGAAGCCATTATGCGTCCCCACGACTGACAGAGTCGTCAGATAGGCGGAAAGCGGCGCTCTTGCGAGGCCGCTTCCGTTCTTTCGTCGTCACGATGTGCTCAGACCACGGTCGAACGACCGCGACGACGCGGTGATCAGGCCTTGGCGGCGGTGCGCTTGGCGCGGGCCGAGACCTTGTTGGCGTCGCCCTTCGGCGCCTTGGGGGCCGGAGCCTTGCCCTTGGCGGCGTTGCGCTTCTCGACGCGCGCGGCGGCCTTGGCTTCGGCCTCGATGCGTTGCTCGGTCAGCGAGCCGCCGGCGGCTTCGATGGCCTCGACCATGGCGTCGGCGGCCTCCTTGTGTCCCAGATGTTCCAACATCATGGCGCCTGACCAGATCTGCCCGATCGGGTTGGCAATGTTGCGGCCGTAGATGTCGGGCGCCGAACCATGCACCGGCTCGAACAAGGACGGGAATTTGCGCTCGGGGTTGAGGTTGGCCGAAGGCGCAATGCCGATGGTGCCGGTGCAGGCCGGGCCGAGGTCCGACAAGATGTCGCCGAACAGATTGGACGCGACCACCACATCGAACCAATCGGGGTTGCGCACGAAATGCGCGGTCAGGATGTCGATGTGGAATTTGTCGGTGCGCACCTGCGGGTATTGCCGCGCCATCTCGGCCACACGCTCGTCCCAATAGGGCATCGAGATCGAAATGCCGTTGGATTTGGTGGCCGAGGTCAGGTGCTTCTTGGGCCGCTTGCTCGCCAGTTCATAGGCAAAGCGCAGGATGCGATCGACGCCGCGCCGCGTGAAGACGCTTTCCTGGATCACGGTCTCGTGCTCGGTGCCCTCAAAAATCTTGCCGCCGATGCTCGAATACTCGCCCTCGGTGTTTTCGCGCACCACATAAAAATCGATGTCGCCGACCTTGCGTCCGGCCAAGGGTGAAGGCACGCCGGGCATCAGCCGCACCGGGCGCAGGTTCACGTATTGGTCGAATTCGCGCCGCATCTTGAGCAAGGAGCCCCAGAGCGAAACATGGTCGGGCACGGTGGCGGGCCAGCCGACGGCGCCGAAAAAGATCGCGTCATGGCCGCCGATCCGGGCCTTCCAGTCGTCGGGCATCATCTGGCCGTGCGCGAGGTAGTAGTCGCAGCTCCAATCGAAGGTGTCCCAGGCCAGGTTCAGGTCGAAGCGTGCGGCGGCGGCTTGCAACACACGCAGGCCTTCGGGTACGACTTCGCGGCCGATGCCGTCGCCGGGAATGACGGCGATGCGTTGAGGGGTGGTCATGGTGGCTCCTGCGCGGGCTGCAACAAGCACAATGGGCCAAGAGCTTAAGCGATGCCCCGGGTTTTTCCGCGACGGCGGATGACAAACCCGGCGGCTTGCAGTGTCTTGATACGATTTATCCTGTGCATTGCGCTTGCGCGGTACACGTCTTGCCTTGTACCTGCGTTACGGTGCGACGCTTCGCGTTCATGCGCCTGGTTCAACCTTTCATTCTTCGCTACATGCCCATGATGCTTTCGATTCGCGCCGCTGCGCGCCGCGCACGTATTGGCCTGCTTGGAACCGTGCTTGGCACCTTGCTAGGCACTCTTCTCGCCGCCGTTTGCACCACCGCACTCGCCGGCCCGGACGAAGTGCCCGATCACCCCGCGGTCTCGCGCTATCCGGGCGCGGTCATCTGGCACCACGACTACAAGGAATTCGAAGAAGCCCAGCTCCTGCTGAGCAAGCCTTACGAAGACCCCAAGACGCGCAAAACCGTGGCCGACAAGGTCTTGCCGGTCGAAGGCAAAGTCACCTATCTGCATTACGAAATCCCGGGCTCGGCCTCGCCGCTGCAGGTGTTCCGCAATTACCAGAGCGCGCTCAAGCGCAGCGGCTTCACCGAGTTGTTCGTCTGCAATCGCCCGTGCTACGACAACAACCTGGGCGATCTGAGCGGTCTGCTCAAGGCGCGCGATCTTTATCTGAACGGGCATGTCGACAACCAATACCTCGCGGCCCAGCGCGGCGACACTTATGTCTCGCTCGCGGTCAACAGTTACGGCAGCGGCAGCGCCACCCATGCCTGGCTGTTCGTGATCGAAAAAGACAAGCTCGACGACGGCAAGATGGCCGTGACCGGCGACAGCGCGATCGCCAAGGCGCTCAACACCAACGGCCGGGTCGATCTGTACGGCTTCTATTTCGATACCGCCAAGGCCGAGCTCAAGCCCGGTTCCGACGCCACCTTGAACGAATTGGCGCAGGTGCTGAAAGACAACCCCGCGCTGCAGATCGATGTGGTCGGCCATACCGACGATGTCGGCAACGACAAGGTGAACCAGTCGTTGTCGCAAGCGCGCGCGCAGGCGGTGGTGGCTGCGCTGTCCGGCCGCAAGGGCATCGCGGCAGAGCGCATGGCAGCCATCGGCCGCGGCGCGACCCAGCCCGTGGCCTCGAACAAGCACGAAGACGGCCGCGCCAAGAACCGCCGCGTCGAGATCGTCGCGCGTGCCGGCGCGACCGCCCCGGTGGGCAATGCCCAGGCGTCTGCGGCCAAACCGGCCGGCAATGCCGGCAGC
>CAXBRX010000392.1:0-3375 GCA_963977835.1 uncultured Derxia sp. | reverse complement strand
CACGCCCGAACGCTTGTCGAAGCGCCGGATCTTCATCGTCGATCCGGTAGACGGCACGGTGGCCTATATGAAGCGCCAGCCCTGGTGGTGCGTGCCCATCGCGGTCGTCGAGGACGGCCAGGTGGTCGCCGCCGCCATCCATGCGCCCGAGGTTCAGGAAACCTATGCGGCGGCGCGCGGCGGCGGCGCCTGCGCGCGGATGCGGCGCTGTACCTGAATGTGCCGATCACGCGGCTGGATGTACCGTTCGGTACGGATTTTCCCTCTCGTTATATAGCCGACAACATCACGATGGCATGGCACTTGCAGCGCTGATTTTCAGCGTCGGACTCGCGACATTTTCGGGATCGGACCATCTGACTAGGGGTTCAGGATGCTCATTTGCAAGTGTGTGGGGGTCGATGTGGAGCAGATCGAACGTTCGATCCGCGACCACGATCTGCGCACACGCGAGGAAGTCACGCTGCGCACGCGTGCGGGCGGCGGGTGTACGAGCTGCCATGCCGACATCGCGCGCCTGCTGGCGATCGTGCATGGAGATCCCGCCCCCGACCCGGACCTCAGCGTGCGCGCCGCGCTGGACGATCCGCGCTTGCCCACGATCCGCGCCGTGATCGACCGCGCGCGTCCACGCATCCAGGCCGATGGCGGCGATGTGCAATTGGTGGCGGTGGACGGTGATTTCGTGCGAGTGCGTTTGAGCGGGCATTGCACGCATTGCGCGCTGGCTGGCCAGACCCTCGGTGGCCTGCGGCGCGAATTGATGGCGGAATTGGGAACGCCGGTGCGCGTGGTGCCGGGCTGAGGCCCGGCATGCGCGGCGGGCGATGGCGGCATTGATCCGGCTTTTTTCGCTTCTCGATATATAACATGCTATATAACGAATGCATGACCCCGATCCGATCGCCTGCGCGAGTGGAGGCCACGGGGACGAAAGGACCATCGATGAGCAGTGATTCACAACCCCAGGCCGCAGCGGGCGCCGCCACCGCCGCTGCGAACGGCACCGAGCGCAGCGGGGCCGCTGGCAAGCCGGTCGGTCTGGCGGTGCGTTCCGAGCGCGCCGCGCTGACCAGCGCGCCGCATTATTGCGAATGCGATCTCGGCGAATGCCGCACCGACTTGCTGCCTTTGCTCTACGAAATGAGCCGCATCGCGAGCGAAGCCGGCGACCTCAAGCAGACCGTCACGATCTTGCTGCGCCTGATGAAGCGCCACATGAATGTGGTGCGCGGCATGGTCAGCCTGTTCGACACGACTTCGGGCCAGATCTTCATCCATGACAGCTTCGGCCTGACCGAAGACGAGGCCGCGCGCGGCGTCTACCACCTCGGCGAAGGCATCACGGGCAAGGTGGTCGAAACCGGCGAGACCATCGTCGTGCCGCGCATCAGCGAAGAACCCAACTTTTTGAACCGCACCGGCGCGCGCAACGACCTGGCCGACAAAAAGCTGTCTTTCCTGTGTGTGCCGATCAAGCGCGGCAAGAAGGTGCTCGGCACCATCAGCGCCGAGCGCATCTACGACAACAGCCGCCTGCTCAAGCTCGATGTCGAGGTGTTGTCGATTTTGGCGAGCACCACCGCGCAGGCGGTCGAGCTTTACCTGATCGAGAACGTCGACAAGGTCGCGCTCGAAAACGAAAACCGCCGTTTGCGCACCGAGCTGCAAGCCAAGTTCAAGCCGAGCAACATCATCGGCAATGCCAAACCGATGCAGGAGGTCTACAAGCTCATCGAGAAGATCACCAAATCCAAGACGACGGTGCTCATCCTCGGCGAAAGCGGTGTCGGCAAGGAATTGGTGGCAAGCGCGATCCATTACAACAGCCCGAGCGCGACCGGGCCGATCGTGAAATTCAATTGCGCGGCTCTGCCCGAGACGGTGATCGAAAGCGAATTGTTCGGCCATGAGCGCGGCTCGTTCACCGGTGCCACGGCCACGCGCAAAGGCCGTTTCGAAGAAGCGCACGGCGGCACGATCTTCCTCGATGAAGTCGGCGAGCTTTCGTTGCCGATGCAGGCCAAGCTGTTGCGCGTGCTGCAGGAAAAAACCTTCGAGCGCGTGGGCGGCAATCAGACCATCAAGGTCGACATTCGCATTCTGGCGGCGACCAATCGCAACCTCGAAGAGATGGTGGCCGAAGGCAAGTTCCGCGAAGACTTGTACTACCGGCTCAACGTATTTCCGATCACGATCCCGCCCTTGCGCGAACGCGGCAACGACATCGTGGCGCTCGCCGATTATTTCGTCTCGCGCTTCTCGCAGGAGATGGGCATCGAGGTCAAACGCATTTCGACACCCGCGCTCAACATGCTGACCTGCTACCACTGGCCGGGCAATGTGCGCGAACTCGAAAACGTGATCGAGCGCGCGGTCATTCTGGCCGAGGACGGCGTGATCCATGGCTACAACCTGCCGCCTTCGTTGCAGACCCCGATTGCCGAAGAGATCGCCTGTGTCGGCGGGCTCGAAGCGCGCCTGAACGCGATCGAATACGAAATGATCGTCGAAGCGCTCAAGCTGCATCACGGCAACACGACCGAAGCGGCGGAACAGCTTGGCCTCACGCGCCGCATCCTGGGCTTGCGCATGGCGAAGTACAAACTCAGCCACAAGGAATACCGCTGATGATGACCGATGCGTACGCGTGTTCGCGCCCGTACGTGCGGTGCGGTGGATGTACGTTCCGGTACGTGCGCGGCGGAGTGCGGGCATGACTGCACAGCCCGATCCATCGGGCCTCGCGCCCAAGCCGCCTTGCGGCATGTGCACGATCCGGCTCGAACAATTGTGCTACCAGCGCGCCTGGTGGTTTCGCGCGTTTCGCGAAGTGCTGGCCACCGGCATACGCGTGTTCGCCTTCGTGTACCGCGTGCGTCCCGACGCGTACCGGACGCGCTCTCCGATGTGCCATCGCTGCATGCGCTTTCGCAAAAACGCGGTGCGCGAGCGCTCGCGCTTGTTCGTCTGGCTCGATGGCTATCTGAACCCGTGGTTCAACCGCGTGCGCGATTCCTTGTTGACGCCCGAAGAATTGGCGGCCGCGCGTGAGCTCGCGCGCCGCGCCGAGCAGCGCGATTTCATCCCGCAATGATTGGCACGTGCCTTGCTGAGTCCGGACATCGCAACCGGAACAGCAAGGTGAGGGCATGAACGCTAGCGAAATCCAGGCATTGCTCGACGAGCCCGCGTGCGCGCACAACGGCAAGAGCAAATCCGGCTGCGCAAAATCGAAGCCCGGTGCGACCCAGGGCGGCTGAGCCTTCGATGGTGCCCAGATCGCCTTGCTGCCGATCGCCGATGTCGCGCACATCGTGCATGGGCCGATCGGCTGCGCAGGCAGTTCGTGGGATGCGCGCGGCACGCGTTCGT
>CAXBRX010000391.1:0-3384 GCA_963977835.1 uncultured Derxia sp. | reverse complement strand
CAACGCCGTGGTCATGTGCCTCGGCTTCATTCTGACGGGCTACCAGCTCGTCGGCTTCTTCGTCATGTGATCGGAGCACCCGCCATGTACAACGCAAACCGACCCGCCCGCGACCAACTGCCGACCACCTCGGAGTTGCTGAAATCCACCGGCGTCGCCGCCGTCGTCGCCGGCGTCATTCTCGTGACCGTCGTCCTCCCGGCGGAATACGGCGTCGACCCGCTCACATACCTGTAATCACGCTTTTTTTGATTTCTGCGCGCGCACTTTTCACTACGATGACGGTATGACGCGCTACGTCACCACCGCCGCAATTGTGGCCGGCTTCATTGGCCTGTGGACCGTGACCGGCCACGGGCAGCTCGCGCCAGGGGCAGCGACCAAGCTGTTGATCCAGGATGTCGGTCTCGACGGCATCGATCGCGGCCTTCGCGACCAGGATCCGCCGCGCGAGGCACGGACCGGCACCACCGAACGCCGCTTTCGCGATGCCAACGGCGACACGCTGCCGTATCTGCGGCCCGATGCAAACGACGTGGCACGTTGGGGGGAGCGCATCGCCGCCGGAGCGGGCTTGCGCGTCGGGCTGGTCTGGAAAGGCAGCACCGGCTTCGAAAACGATGCCGACCGGTCCTTGCCTTCGCTCGCGATCCTCGCGCCGCTGGCCGCGGTGCCAGGCGTGCAATGGTTCAGCCTGCAAGTGGGCGCGGGCCAGGACGAAGCCCGGCAGCCACCGCCCGGCATGACGATCACGCCCTTGAGCGACGGCTTCACCGACTTTGCCGACACCGCCGCGGCGCTCATGCATCTGGATCTGGTGATCGCGGTCGACACCGCGGTCGCGCATCTGGCCGGCGCGCTCGGGCGGCCTTGCTGGGTGCTGTTGCCGGCCTACAAGCCCGATTGGCGCTGGCTGGCCGGGCGCACCGACAGCCCGTGGTATCCGGGGGTCATGCGCTTGTTCTGGCAACCGCGCATGGGCGATTGGGCGCCGGTGGTGCAGGCGCTCGCGCAAGCGCTCGCCGAGCGCGTTGCGCAAACGCCGGGTTGATCAGGCCTCGCCGGCCGCGGGCAGCAAACGCTCGCGTTCGAGCGCCGCGTGGCGATAGCCTTTGCGGGCCAGCACGCCTTCCTTGCGCAAAGCGCTGATCGCACGCGAAACGGTTTCGGCGGTCAGGTCGGTGATGTCGGCCATGTCGCGCAGCGAAGGCATTTCGATGCTCGCCGTGCGTTCTTCCTGGGCGCTGCCGCGCGTGAGCATCAGCATGAGCCGGCGCACGCGCTGCAAGGCCTGGCCGCAACGCAGCGCGATCACATCGGCCGCGCGGTGTTCGGTCGCGGCCAGCATCTGCACCAGGAATTCGCCCGAAGGCTTGGCCGATCCGTCGGACCACAAGGCCAGTTCGCAATCGGACAAGGCACGTGCCTCGAAGGCGTAGGCGCCGAACATCAAGGTTTCGGCACCGATCACATCGCCCGGCACCGCGAGGCTCGCGAACATCGGACCATCGGAACCGGGCCGGTCGAGGCGCACCGAGCCCGAAATCACGCGCCAGGCAACGCCTGGTGCACCGGCCGCATAGACCAGTTCGCCATGCCGGAACCGTTGCGGACCCGCGGTGGCGGCCGACGGCGTCGGTTGGGCTTGTTCGAGATTGGGGTTCACTGCAGCACATTCCTTGGAAAGTCTGAGGCCCTTGGATTGTAAGCGGCGCTTGTCGCCTCCGATTGACGTTGCGCAAAGTCTGCCGGCGCGCAACGTGCTTCAGGCGGCACCATGGCCCGTTCGTGGCACTCAGGTAATCTTGGCGCCTGCCACAAAGGAGTCAGCCATGCCGATCGCCCCCCTTCATACCCTGCCGGACGCGAGCTACCTGCCCGGCGACCAGGCCCCGACCCATGATGCCGAGGAACTGATCGAACGCGGCGGCGTGCTGCATTTTCCGGCGCTGCGCTTCGCCCTGAGCGATGCCGAAACGCGCTTTCTCGACACCCGCTGGTCCGATGGCAAGGCCAAGAACATCAGCCTGCGCGGCCTGGGCGACCCGAACCAGGAAGCTTTGCGCGGCGCCGCCGGCTCGCCCGCAGAACTGGCCGAATTGCGCGCCATGATCGCGCGCTACCGCGACCAGGCGACCGCCCTTGTCGACCGCCTGTTCCCGCATTACCGCGGACATCTCAAGCGCGGCAACACCTCGCTGCGCCTGTTCGGCGTCGAAGGCCGGCAGACCAGTTGGCGCAAGGACGACACGCGCTTGCATGTCGATGCGTTTCCGTCGAACCCGACCCGCGGCGTGCGCTTGCTGCGTGTGTTCAACAATCTGAATCCGAACGGCAAGCCGCGTGTCTGGCGCGTCGGCGAATCGTTCGAGGAATTCGCGCCCAAATTCCTGCCGCAGATCGGCCGGCCGTTGCCCGGCTCGGCCTGGCTGATGGAAAAACTGCACATCACCAAGGCGCGCCGCAGCGAATACGACCATCTGATGCTCGGCCTGCACGACCGCGGCAAGTTCGACATGGACTACCAGCGCAACTGCCCCCAGCAAT
This sequence comes from uncultured Derxia sp., assembly GCA_963977835.1. Lineage (GTDB taxonomy): Bacteria > Pseudomonadota > Gammaproteobacteria > Burkholderiales > Burkholderiaceae_E > CAXBRX01. The sequence continues at coordinate 837 of CAXBRX010000391.1, read as the reverse complement.
CGGTCGATTTCATGCCCGGCACCACCTGGGTCGTCTATAGCGATCAGGTGCTGCATGCCGCGATGGCCGGGCAATTCATGATGGAACAGACCTTCTACCTCGACGCAGGGGCCGAGAAGCTGCCCGCGACCGCGCCGCGCGCCGTGCTCGAACGCATCACCGGCCACGCCCTCGCATGAATGCACCCGTCGCAGCGCCGCGCACGCTGCTGTACATCAAGCTTTCGGCGCTCGGCGACCAGATCTTTTCCTTGCCCGCGATCGACGATGCGCTCAAGCGCTACCCCGACCTCGCCATCGATTGGGTCGTGGACGAACGCTTCGCCGACATTCCGCGTCTGCACGGCCGCGTGCGCCAGGTGTTCGCCTTGCCGCTCAAGCGTTGGCGCAAACAAGGCTGGTGGGCCTCGCGGCGCGAAATCTCTGCCTTTTGGCGCGGCTTGCGGGCCGAACGTTACGACGTGCTGCTCGACGCGCAAGGCATGTGGAAAAGCGCCGCGGTCGGCTGGTTCGCGCGCGCACACACCAAAATTGGCTACAGCGCTGCGTATTGCGGCGAACCCCCGGTGGCCCGGTTCTACGACCGCAAACTCGACATGCCGGGCGTGCACGGCTCCTTGCGCTTGCGCGAGACCTTTGCGCAAGCGATCGGCTCCGACGCGAGCACCGCGCCCGATTACGGCCTGATCCCGCCCGCGCGTCTGGCTTTCACCGGCACCACGCCGTATGCGGTCTTGCTGCACGGCGCTTCCAAAGACGACAAACTCTGGCCCGAAGAGCGCTGGGTGCAGGTTGGCCAAGCGCTCGCAGCGCGCGGCCTGCTCAGCCTGCTGCCTTG
>CAXBRX010000390.1:0-3401 GCA_963977835.1 uncultured Derxia sp. | reverse complement strand
CCGCGCTTGAAGTCGCGCGCGATCTCGCGCGCGGCATTCTTGCCCGGCACGCCGGTGACGCCGCCGCCCGGATGGGCGCCCGATCCGCACAGATACACGCCCGCCACCGGGCCGCGGTAATGCCCGTAGCCCAGCACCGGGCGCGCGGCCCAGAGCTGATCGAGCTGCAAAGCGCCATGGAAGATGTCGCCGTCGATCAGGCCGAAGGTGCGTTCGAGATCCATCGGCGACAACACTTGCAGGCCGAGAATGCTGCGCCGGAAATTCGGCGCATGACGCTCGACGATGTCGATGATCGAGGCCGCGGCTGCGTCCTTGTGCTGATCCCAATGCTCGCGCAAGGCCGGGTCGAAATGCTGGCAGAACATCGACGCGACATATTGGCCGGGCGGGGCGAGGGTGTCGTCGAGCACGCTGCTGATGTTGAGTTCGACGATCGGCTCACGCGACCAGCCCGCGTTGTGCGCGCGTGACCGCGCATCGAAATACGCGCGTTCCATGAAGCCGAGATCGGGCGCGAACAACACGCCCGCGCCATGATGGTCCTGCGCGTGAGTGCCGGGCGCACAACGGAAATCGGGCAATTCCGCCAACGCGAGATTGAGCCGGAACGAAGCCGAACCGGTCTTGAAGCCTTCGATGCGGCGGCGGAAATCGGGTTCGAGCAAGGCCTGGTCGATCATGCGGCCGTACAACAGCTTGGGGCCGACATTGCCGACCACCGCGCGAGCGCGCAATTCGCGGCCGTCTTCGAGCACCACGCCGCAGGCATGCGCCGCGCCGCGCCGGGTCTCGATCTGCACCTGGGCGACCGGCGCTTCGGTCAGCAAAGTGACACCGCGCGCCGCACATTCGCGCGCCATGGCCTGAGTGATCGCGCCCATGCCGCCGATCGCATGGCCCCAGACGCCCGATTGCCCGTTCACCTCGCCGAACACATGGTGCAGCAACACATAGGCCGAGCCCGGCGCATACGGCGAAGCGAAATTGCCGACCACCGAATCCCAGCCGAGCGCGGCTTTGATCGGATCGCTTTCGAACCAGCGGTCGAGCAGATCGCCGGCCGAGCCCGAGAACAAGGCGAGCAGATCGCGCCGCGTGGCCATGTCGAGCGCCTTGAAGCGCCGCCCGGCATCGAGCCCGGCCAGCCAATCGGACCAGCCCGCGGCCGGGCCGAGCGCAGGTGGGGTGCGCACATTGAGTTCGCGCAGCACTGCGACCGCGCGGTCGAGCATGGCGTAGTACTGCGGCAAGCGCTCAGCATCGCGCGCGCTGAATTTCGCAAGTTCGCGCTGGGTCGCGGCCAGACCGCCGCCGAGGCGAAATGCGCGCCCGTCCTCGCGCGGCAGAAAATTGCCGAACGGCCGCTCGACGATGCGCAAACCGTGCTCGGCCAGGCGCAGATCGGCGATCACCTGCGGATGCAGCAAGGAGACCGTGTAACTCGCGATCGAATTGCGAAAGCCCGGATGGAATTCTTCGGTGACGGCCGCGCCGCCCAGCACCGCCCGGCGCTCGGCGACCACGACCGACAAGCCCGCCGCGGCGAGGTAGGCAGCGCAGACCAGGCCGTTATGACCGCCGCCGATGATGGCGACGTCGTACACGCGGGAACGGGAAGCAGCGGCGGGTTGGGTCATGGCGGCACGCGAGGAAGAAAGACGGCAGATCGCGCCCTGCCGCAGTTCGGCATGCGCAGCCGGCATTCTGTCGCAAGCCGGCTGCGGTGCGCGGCCCGGCGCGCGACGATGGCGGCCATCGTGTTGCGCTTTGGAGAATTCGACATGCCGCGTTCATTGGTCTCCCCCTTCACCGCCGCGCTCATCGCCGGTCTGGTCTGTGCGCCCGTGCTGGCCCAGGACGCCTCCTGGAGCGTGCGGACCTTCCAGACCCTCACGGTAGGCGGCAGCGCCAACCGCATCGAGGGTTCGGGCGTGGTGGCCGACGAAGCCCGCGCGCTCACCGGCTTTCATGCGCTGCGCCTGAGCGGTCCGATCGACGTGGTGGTGCATCAATCGGCGCGCGATGGCGTCAAGGTGCAGGCCGATGGGAATCTGCTGGCGCTGGTGGACACCGTGGTGCGCGACGGCGTGCTCGAAATCGCTTTGCGCCGTGGCGCCAGCCTGCACACCCGCCATCCGATCGTGGTCACGGTCGACTGCAAGACGCTCGACGCGGTGTTCGCCTCCGGTTCGGGCGACATCCGCATCGACCGCGTGCAAACGCATGCCTTCAACCTCGCGGTGTCGGGCTCGAACGATGTCGAGGTGGATGCGCTCGAGACCGAGATCCTCGGGGTGTCGATGAGCGGCAGCGGCGATTTCCGGGCCACCGGGCATGCGCTCACCCAGGGTTACAGCCTGGCCGGCTCGGGCGATGTCCATGCGGCCGACCTGGTGGGCGAACAAGTGGCGGTCAAGATCGCGGGCTCGGGCGATGCGCAGGTCCATGCCACGCAGACGCTGGCAGTCTCGATCGCGGGGTCGGGCGATGTGCGCTACCGCGGCCATCCGCGCATCTCGCGCGCGATCGCAGGCTCGGGTGAAGTCACCGCCCTCGACTGAAAGCGGTACAAGCGCCAGGGTGTCAAACCGGCGTCATCGGGTGTAGAGTAGTTTTTGGTTTGCACGGCAGCAAATACTTTTCCCTCGCATGCGCCGTGCGGACACTCCGATGAAGATTCTCAAACTCAGCGCTCAGGGTCTCCCGCAGTCCTGGATTTCGCTCGAAGCAGCCGTGCTGCATTACGCTGCCGGCGATGTGCGTTGGGAATTGGGTTCGGAGGTGGCGGTCTTTCGCGGCGGCATCAATGCCCAGACCGGCCGCCAATCGGTGGTGCGCATCAATTCCATCATCGGCACCAAGGGCGTGCCGCGCATCGACCCTTTCCATCTGACGCCCGGCCTCACCAACACCAAGCTGTTCGCGCGCGACCGCAATGTCTGCGCCTATTGCGGCGACCGGTTTGCGAGCGACGACCTGACGCGTGAGCACATTGCGCCGTTTGCGCAAGGCGGCCGCGACGAATGGATGAACGTCGTGACGGCCTGCCGCGCCTGCAACCACCGCAAGGCCAACCGCACGCCCGAGCAGGCTTCCATGCCCTTGCTATACGCGCCTTATGTGCCGAGCCTGTGGGAAGACTTCATCCTGCGCAACCGGCGCATCCTGGCCGACCAAATGGAGTTTCTGCTCGCGCACCTGCCCAAGGGCTCGCGCCTGCACGACTGAAGCGCGCGCGGTCAGCGCGGCACGATCCAACGCTCGAGCGTGGCCTGCAGATCGGCCAGCGCGTAAGGCTTGGCCAGAAAGTCGTCCATGCCCGCGGCGCGACAACGCTCGGCATCACTTTCGAGCACATGCGCCGTCACGGCGATGATGGGCACATGCGGCACCCGCCC
>CAXBRX010000389.1:0-3405 GCA_963977835.1 uncultured Derxia sp. | reverse complement strand
GCATTCGGCGATCAGGTCCGGGCCGCGGTAGATGAGGCCCGAATACAACTGGACCAAGGATGCCCCGGCATCGAATTTGGCGCGCGCATCGGCGCCGCTGAGCACGCCGCCCACGCCGATGATCGGCACCGCGCCCGACAAGGCACGCACGAGTTCTGCCAGCACACGGTTGCTCGCCGCGAACACCGGCGCGCCCGACAGGCCGCCGGCTTCCTCGGCATGCGGCAGGCCTTGCACCGCGTCGCGCGCGATCGTGGTGTTGGTCGCGATGACCGCATCGAAGCCGTGACGCCGCACCGCGTCGGCAATGACGCGGATCTGCTCGTCGTCGAGATCGGGAGCGATCTTGAGCGCGATCGGTACTTGGCGTTGAGTCTGTTCGGCCAGCGCGTCGCGGCGCGTGCGCAAGGCGCCGAGCAATTGGTCGAGTTCATCGGCCGCCTGCAATTGGCGCAGATTCTTGGTGTTGGGTGAACTGATGTTGACCGTGACGTAGCTGGCGTAGGCATAGACGCGGTCGAGGCAGTACAGGTAATCGTCGACCGCGCGTTCGATCGGGGTGTCGGCGTTCTTGCCGATGTTCAGGCCCAGGATGCCGCCGGCCGCGTAAAAGCGCGACCGCTTCACATTGGCGACGAAGGCATCGACGCCGCCATTGTTGAAGCCCATGCGATTGATGATCGCATTGGCCGAGGGCAACCGGAACATGCGCGGGCGCGGATTGCCTGGTTGCGGGCGCTGCGTCACGGTGCCGATTTCGAGAAAGCCGAAGCCGAGGTCGGCCAGCGCGTCGATGTAACGGCCGTCCTTGTCCAGGCCGGCCGCCAGCCCGATCGGATTCGGAAATCGCAACCCCATCACCGTGCGGGGTTCTTCATGCGCTCGGTGGCCGAACGGCGCGATGTGCAGACGGTGCAGCGTCGCAAGCGAGCGCAAGGTCAGGTGATGCGCGGTCTCGGCATCGAACTGGAACAGCAAAGGACGGATCAGGGAATAAAGCGACATGGCGGGGCGGGCGCGGCGCATGGGCACGCGGCGTCAGGGCATTGCAATGGGCCGCGATTGTATGCCCTGCGCCTCAAGGATTCGTGCTGCCCTCGGGGGGCGTCATCGGTTGCCAGCGGCCGTTTTCGAAGGCCTCGAGTGGGCGGAAGCGCGCCTTGTAGGCCATCTTGTCGGAGGCACCGATCCAGTAGCCGAGATAAAGATAGGGCAGTCCCATCGAGCGGCATTGCTCGATCTGCCACAGGATGTTGTAGGTGCCGAAGCTCGCGCGCGGCAGGTCCGGGTCGTAGAAGGTGTACACCGACGACAACCCGTCGCTGAGGATGTCGATGATCGACACCATGCGCAGCGGCCCCGGCGTGCGATCGGCATTGGGCTCGCGAAATTCGACCAGCCGGGTGTTCACCTTGCTTTGCAGGAGGAACTGCGCGTATTGCTCGCGCGAGTCGTTGTCCATGCCGCCGCCCGAATGGCGCGCGTTCTGGTAGCGCGTGTAGAGCGCGTAATGGACCGGGTCGTAGGCCAGACGCAAGACGCGAGGCACCAGGGCGCCGTGCTGGCGCCAGACGCGGCGCTGGGTACGGCTGGGCGCGAATTGATCAGCCGCGATGCGCACCGGCACGCAAGCGCGGCAACCGTCGCAATGCGGGCGGTAGGTGAACATGCCCGAGCGGCGAAAGCCCACGCGCACGAGTTCGGAATAGACGTCGGCGTGGATCAGATGCGAAGGCGTGGCGACCTGAGAGCGCGCTTGTTTGTCCGGCAGATAGCTGCACGGGTAGGGCGCGGTGGCGTAGAACTGCAGCGCCGACAGGGGCAGGTCTTTGAGGTGCGTCATAGGCGCGATTCTGGCCGAAGCGCGGGGGCGCAAGGAGGATGCACCGTGCCGCCGAGCGCGGCGGCGGTCGCCGCGCGTTCAGACGGCGGGCAATTCAATCGAGGTTGGCCATGAGGACACTTCACCGGCTGCCACCATTTGCTCGACTTCGGAAACGAACACTTTGCGCGAAATCTCGTGCGCACCGAGCGAAGCGAGATGGCGTGTGTTCTGCTGGCAGTCTATCACGCGAAAATCCATCGATTTGAGCGTGTTCACCAGGGCCGCGAGCGCAAGTTTTGAGGCGTCGGTCTCGTGCGCGAACATCGATTCGCCAAAGAACATCCGGCCGATGCCAATGCCATAACCGCCGCCGACCAGGCGGCCGTCATGCCAAGCCTCGAACGAATGGGCATGGCCGAGCGCATGCAGGCGCTTGTAGGCAGCGCGCATCTCGGCGGTGATCCAGGTGCCGTTCTGGCCTTCACGGGCGGCAGCCGCGCAAGCGTCGATGACGGCGTCGAACGCGGTGTCGAAGCGGAATTGCCAGGCCGGGTCGGCGCTGCGGGCGCGGATGGTCTTGCGCAAGGAGCGCGAAATCTTGAACTGGTCGAGGTAGAGCACCATGCGCGGATCGGGGCTCCACCACAGCACCGGCTGGCCGTCGCTGTACCAGGGGAAGATGCCGTGGCGATAGGCGTCGATCAGACGCTCGGGCGCGAGGTTCGCGCCGATGGCGAGCAGGCCGCCGATGCCCGAAGCGGGGTCGAGCGCCGTGTCGACGCTCGGAAACGGTTCGTCATCGGCGAGCCAGGGAACGGGCGGTTGATGATTGCGCGCGGGTCTTGAGGCCATGAGGCGACGCCGTCGTCAATCGCCTGCGCCGTGCCGGGCCGCAGTCGCGATGCCGGTGTGCAATTGCGGCGCGCCTGTGCGCCGGTCGGAGAAATGCGCGCGCAAGGCCATCACGACGGTGCGAAAGGCGAGTTCTTCCCACGGCAGTTCCGACTCGGCAAACAAGCGCACTTCGAGGCTTTCGACCCCGGGCGCGAAGTCGGTGTCGATCAAGGCCGCACGAAAATACACATGGACCTGATGGACTTCGGGCACATCGTAGATTGCATGCAGCCCGGAAAGCTCCACATGCGCGCCGGCTTCCTCGGTGGTTTCGCGCAAGGCGCCGTCTTGCACGGTCTCGCCGTTTTCCATGAAGCCGGCCGGCAGCGTCCAGTAACCCAGGCGCGGTTCGATGGCGCGCCGGCACAACAAGACCTTGTCTTCCCAGACCGGCAAGGTACCAACGACCAGTCTGGGGTTTTCGTAATGGATGCTGCCGCATTGCTCGCAACACCAGCGCGGGCGGTTGTCGCCTTCGGGCACGCGCAACGCGACGCGCGCGCCGCACACAGAGCAGAAATTCATGGGATGAATGGGAGGATCAACGCTTGGCCGAGAACAACAAAATTGCGATCGATGCGTCTTCTTGGTATAGTGACACCTTTCCGGCGCGGGGTGGAGCAGTCTGGCAGCTCGTCGGGCTCATAACCCGAAGGTCGTAGGTTCAAATCCTGCCCCCGCAACCA
>CAXBRX010000388.1:0-3431 GCA_963977835.1 uncultured Derxia sp. | reverse complement strand
ACCGCGCTCGACCCCAAGAACCGCAGCGCCGGTGCTTACGACGGCAAGCTGTTGCCGCGCCGGGCCAAGCAGACCGCCCGCATCGACTTCGACCAGCGTGTGGGCGCATGGCAGTTCGGCGCGAGCCTCAACGCGCAATCGCATCGTTACGACGATCAGCTCAACACCGTGCGCGTCGGCGGTTTCGCGACGCTCGATCTGCGCGCCGAGCATGCCTTCGCGCGCGACTGGACGCTCGCGCTGCGCGTCGCCAACGCCACCGACAAGCACTACCAGACCGCCTATCTGTTCCCGCAGGACGGCCGCACCGTTCTGCTCACCCTGCGCTACAGCCCTTCGGGGCGATGAGCGCCGTCGTTCATTCAACAAGGAGACTCGTCATGCCTGCACTTCAAGCACGCACCCAATGGTGGATAGGCGCGGCACTCGCCGCGCTCATGATCGCCACGCGCAGCGCGCATCTGCCTGCGCTGCATGTTCTGCCGCCCGCCTCGTGGGCGGTGTTCTTCCTCGCGGGCGTCTATCTGCCGCGCTGGGCTTTCGGGGCGTTCTTCGCGCTCGCGTTCGGGCTCGATCTGCATGCCATCTACGTCATGGATGTCAGCAGCTTCTGCTTCACGCCGGCCTATGTCTGGCTGTTGGCGGCCTACGGCGCGTTGTGGGCGGCCGGGCGCTGGTATGCGCGCCGGCATCGCGACGCCTGGACCACGCTGCTGCCGCTCGCGCTCGCCGTCGGTGTGGGCGCCTTCGCGGGGGAAGTGCTTTCGGGCGGCAGCTTCTATGTGTTCTCGGGCCGTTTCGCCGAGTTGAGCTTCGCCGAATACGCGCGCCAATTCACGACCTACTTCCCGCACACGCTCGGCACCACGGTGTTCTGGGTCGCGGTGGCGGCGCTTGTGCATGGCGCCATCGGCGCGCTGCGCGGCCAGACCCAACTCGACGCGTGAACCGCGATGCGTGAATTGATCCTCGGTGGCGCGCGCTCGGGCAAAAGCCGCCATGCGCAAACGCGCGCGCTCGCGCTGTCGATGGCCAAGCGCGCGCCGGTGTTGTGCGTGGTGACGGCGCAAGCGCTCGATGCCGAGATGGCCGAGCGCATCGCGCATCACCAGGCCGAGCGGCCGCCGGCCTGGCAGGTCGTCGAAGCGCCGTTCGATCTGCCCTGGGCGATCGCGGCGGCGCCGGCCGATGCGGTGGTGCTCGTCGATTGCCTGAGCCTGTGGTTGTCGAATTGCCTGTGCACCGCCCCCGATGCGCTCGCGGCGCGCACCGATGCCTTGCTCGCCGCGGTGCAAAGCCGGCAAGGCGATCTGCTGCTCGTCAGCAATGAAGTCGGCTGGGGTGTGGTGCCCGAACACGCACTCGGCCGGCGTTTTCGCGACGAGGCCGGTCGTTTGCATCAACGCCTGGGCGAAGTCTGCGAGCGCGTGAGCCTCGTGGTCGCGGGCTTTGCCACGCCGCTCAAATCGATGGAGCCCGCATGAGTCTTTCCACCTGGCATACGCCCAGCCTCGACGCCGCCATGGCGGGCTTTGACGATGCGGCGTTGGCCGCGCGTTTGCAGGCCCGGCTCGACAGCCGCACCAAGCCGCGCGGCAGCCTCGGGAGGCTCGAAACCCTTGCATTGCAAATCGGCCTGTTGCAAGGCAGTGCCATGCCGGTGCTCACGCGCCCACGCATCGCCGTGTTTGCGGGCGACCATGGTGCGGCGCGCGCGGGCATCTCGGCCTATCCGCAGGAAGTCACGGCGCAGATGGTGGCCAACTTCCTGCGCGGCGGCGCGGCCATCAATGTGCTCGCGCGCGAGCGCGGCCTGGCTTTGAGCATCGTCGATGCGGGCGTCGCGCATCCGATCGAAGTTGCACCCACGCGCGACCCCGCGATCGAGTTCATCGACGCGCACATCGCCTCGGGGACCCAGAATTATCTCGATGTGAGCGCGATGAGCGAACAGCAATGCCTCGATGCGCTCGCACGCGGCCACGCCTTGGCGCAAGCCTGGGCCGACGCCGGCTGCAATGCGATCGGCTTCGGCGAAATGGGCATCGGCAACACCGCATCGGCCAGCCTCATCACCGCGGGCCTGTGCGGCACCACGCTCGACCGCATCGTCGGCCGCGGCACCGGCCTCGACGACGCAGGCCTGGCGCGCAAGCGCGAATTGCTCGTGCGGGCCACGCGCCGTTGCGATCCGCGCACGCTCGCGCCCTTGCCCTTGCTCGCCGAGTTCGGCGGCTTCGAGATCGCGATGATGGCCGGCGCCTACCTGGGCGCAGCGCGTGCGCGCATGCTCATTGTCGTCGATGGCTTCATCGCGACCGCGGCCTTGCTCGTCGCGCATGCGCTCGCGCCCGAGGTGCTGCGCGCCTGCGTGTTCGCGCATCGTTCGCAAGAGCCTGGGCACGCCGTGCAATTGGCGCATCTGCAGGCCGAGCCTTTGTTCGGGCTCGGGTTGTGCCTGGGCGAAGGCAGCGGTTCCGCGCTCGCCTTCGGCGTCGTGCAAAGCGCGCTCGCGCTGTATCACGAGATGGCGGGCTTTGCCGATGCAGGCGTGAGCACGGCTTCCGATGCGACCACCGACGAGCCTGCCGATGCGTGAATTGCGGCGCTTTCTGGTGGCGCTCGGTTACTTCACGCGGCTGCCGATTCCGGCCTGGGTCGGCTGGTCGGTCGAAGAACTCGATCGCGCAGCGCGTTATTTCGCGCTTGTCGGTGCGGTGGTCGGCGTGTTCTGCGCGGGCGTGCTCTGGCTTGCGCTGCATTGGTGGGCGGTGCCGGTCGCAGTCGCCGTCTCGATGCTGGCCTCGGTGATGTTGACGGGCGCCTTCCATGAAGACGGTCTCGCCGACAGCGCCGATGGATTTGGCGGCGGTTACACGGCCGAACGCGTGCTCGAAATCATGCGCGATTCGCGCATCGGCAGTTTCGGCGCGCTGGCGCTGGTCCTGGTGTCGTTGCTCAAGTTCGCGGTCCTGTGCGCGCTCGTGGACGCAGGCTGGGGACGTGCCGCTGCGGCGTTGGTGTGCGCGCATGTGCTCGCGCGCGCGGCGGCGGCTGAGTTAAGCGACACCTATGAGTGGGAAGCGCTGGAGCGCGCGGACATCGCCGTCGCGCTGGGTGGCGACGGGTTCATGCTCCAGACCCTTCGCCGGTTCATGAACACCCAAAAGACGATCTATGGCATGAACCGGGGCTCGGTCGGCTTCCTGATGAACGAGTATCGGGAAAACAATCTGCGCAAGCGCATCGCCGACTCGCGCGCCTCGATTATCCACCCCCCGCTGATGAACGCCACCAATGTGCATGGCGACGAATTTTCGGCGCACGCCATCAACGAAGTTTCGCTTTTGCGCGAGACCTCGCAGGTCGCCAAGCTGCGCATCCTCATCAACGGCCACGAGCGCCTGCCCGAACTCATCACCGATGGCGTG
>CAXBRX010000387.1:0-3436 GCA_963977835.1 uncultured Derxia sp. | reverse complement strand
ACGATGGGCCAGGTCGACGGCGGCATGCATCTGGTCGAATCGATCGCCGATGTAGCGCGCCTGCAGATCGCCGATCCGCAACGGCTGGCCTATGTCACCCAGACCACGCTCTCGGTCGATGACGCGGCCGCCATCGTCGCCGCGTTGACGCAGCGTTTTCCGCAGATCATCGCGCCCAAGAAGGGCGACATTTGCTACGCGACCCAGAATCGCCAGGACGCCGTCAAATTCATCGCGCCCATGGTCGATCTGTTGATCGTCGTCGGCAGCCGCACCAGCTCGAATTCGAACCGGCTGCGCGAACTGGCCGAAAAACGCGGGGTCGCGGCCCATCTGGTCGACGGCCCGGACGACATCGATCCGAACTGGCTGGTGGGTGTGCGCCGGGTCGGCATGACGGCGGGCGCTTCGGCGCCGGAGGTGCTTGTGCAACGCGTGGTCGAGCGCTTGCGTGAACTCGGCGTGCGTTCGGTGCGTGCGCTCGACGGTGTCGAGGAAAACGTCACTTTCAAGCTGCCGCGCGGCCTGTCGGACGACGTGCCGCAATGACGGCTGACAGCCCGGAATCCTTTGCTATACTCTCGCGCCTTGTCGTGCCGGTGTAGCTCAGCTGGTAGAGCAGCGCATTCGTAATGCGAAGGTCGGGAGTTCGATTCTCTCCACCGGCACCAAGCCTCATTCGATGCCCGATTCCCTCACCGGATCGGGCATTTTCTTTGGGCGCGGCGCGCTCAATTGCCGCGCAGAAATTGCCGCGCCAGGATCAGGTCGCCGATCTTGCGCATCGGGACGACGAAAAGCTCGCGTTTTTCGGCCGGCGTGTTTTCGTCGAAGACCAGGGTCACGCGCGCGCTGATGACATCGCGCTGACGCGTCGATTCGTCGAAGTGATAACCGCCAGCGCCGAAATTGCCCCAATAGTTGACGTAGACGAGGTAGGTGCCCGCCATCGGCGCGGTCATCGAGAACATCTCGGGGCCGGCGCCGTCGACGCTGTCGACATCGAGGCCGCCGCCATTGCTGAGGACGGGGTCGCCCCAGAAGGCGTGTTGCCCGTCGGGCGTGATCACATGCAGGTCGAGTTCGGCCTGCGGGTCGTCCCAGCTCAGGATGATCCGCACGCGCGCGGTCGTCTTGCCTGAGTTCGCTTCATAGAATTGCACGCGCTTGAGCGTCTTGCCTTCGGCGTCGCGGACTTCGATGCCGTTCGAGCCTGGGCCGAATGCGTACGGCCGCGCGAAATTGCCCTGCGCATCGGTGTACAGCGGCATCACATTGCCGTTGACGATCAGGGTCGGCGTGCGCTTCGCGCCCGCCAGCGCCTTGAGCCGGCCTTCGATCAAAGTACGGTGGCGCTGGCCGCCGCGGTCGATCAGATTGTTGGGGTAGGCATAGGTCACGCGTTCCGATTCATCGCCGAGCGCGCTGTTGGTCCAGCCGCCGGTCGGGCGTTTGAAGGCGAAATCGGCGGCATCGGCGCCGACGGCGAGCGCAGGCACGAAGGCGCACAACAGACTGAGCAAACAGGCACTGGGCTTCATGAGGCCGGGACCATGGGGCAAGGCGCCCCGAAGAGGCATGGAGGGGGCGCACAGCATAGCGTGGCCGCACCGGCGCGGGCTTGCCCTGACGCAAGCCATGCAACCGATGCTGCTACGGTTTGGCGCGGGCGTCGTGTTGTGCGTTCAAGAAGGCCGCGACGGTCGGGTGGCGCAGGCGCACACCGAGTTCGCGCTTGATGCGGTCGTTGCGCAAGCGCCGCGATTCGCGCATGAAAGACCAGGTCAGCGCCGAGACGCGGCGCGCGACTTCGTCGCGCGGCAAGCGCGGCGGACGCGGCAGGCCGAAGGCATCGGCGACCAGATCGAAGTAATCGCCCATGCGCAGCACGCTGTCGTCGCAGGCATGGTAGATGCGCCAATGGCGACGGCTGCGCAAGGCGGCGACGCACATCGCGGCGAGGTCGTCGCTGTGCACATGGTTGGTGTAGGCATCGTCGGCCGTGATGAAGGCGGGCGTGCCCGCGCGCAACCGGTCGAGCGGCAGGCGCTGCGCGTCGTAAATGCCGGGCGCACGCAGCACTGTCGCGTGCCAGGCGTCGCGGCGTGCCTGGCGTGCGATTTGCCGTTCGGCATCGACACGCCGCGCCGCGCGCGCCGACGCCGGACGCGGGGCTTGCGATTCGTCGGTCCAGGCGCCGCCACGGTCGCCGTACACGCCCGTGGTGCTCACATAGACGAAGCGAAAATGCGCCGGGCGCTTGGGTACAATCGCTTGCAGCAGGTGCCGGGTGCGCGTATCGCGGGGCCCGGTGGCGGGTGGCGGCGCGAGGTGGATCACCGCATCGATGCGCCGTGCGCTCAGGGCGCGCAAAGCCTGCGGCCGGTCCAGATCGCCCAGGACGGGCGTGGCCCCGAGGCTGCGCATCCGGGCACGTTGCGCGGGCTGCCTGACCAAGGCGAGCACGCGCGCACGGCGGCGCAGCAGCGCGATCACGCGTGCGCCGACCTGACCCGGTCCGACCACCAAGACGGTTTTCTTCATCGCTGGAATTCTATGGCTTATCAAGTACGCGTCTTGCCCGCCGACCGCAGTTTCGAGGCGCAGGCGAGCGAATCGCTCCTCGACGCCGGTTTGCGCGCGGGCGTCACCTTGCCGCATGGTTGCCGCGACGGCGCCTGCGGCAGCTGCAAAGGCAAATTGATCTCCGGCTCGGTTGAGCTGGGCAAGCATCAGGAGCGCGCGCTGTCGGCTGCCGACCAGCCCTCGGTGCTCACGCGCACCGCTGCCTCGATGTGGCCTTGGCCCCAAGGCAGGGTGCGCACGCCAAAGGTGTCGACGCGGCCATAAAAGCGGCCCCAATCGCCATACACATAAGGCAGGGCCGCGTTCGGGCTGGCCACGACCAGACTGGCGTCCCCCGCCTCCGCGCAGGCGCGCTCCGCCGTCCAGGCCCCGATCTTCGAGGTCGACCCGTTCTGGCCGAAGCCGCTGCCCAAGGGCTGGATTCTGGGCATGGCCATCGGCGCGTGGGTGGATGAACAAGACCACGTTTGGATCATCCACCGTTCGTCCGCAACGCTCGCGCCGAAGGAAAAAGGCGCCGAGCAAAACCCGCCTTATTCGGACTGCTGCCGCGGCGCGCCGCCGGTACTGCGCTTTGATCCCGAGGGGAATCTGGTCGGGGCATGGGGTGGACCGGGGCAGGGTTACGAATGGCCGGAGTCGAACCACGGCATCATCGTCGATCACAAAGGCAATGTGTGGATCGGTGGTAACGGCAAGGGCGACGCGCACATCCTGAAGTTCACCAAAGATGGGAAATTCATCGCGCAGTACGGTGCATACGGCAAAAACGGCGGCAGCAACGACCCGAACAACTTTGGTCGCGTGGCAAAAATCTGGATCGACGCCAAAGCGAACGAAGCCTATGTGG
>CAXBRX010000386.1:0-3443 GCA_963977835.1 uncultured Derxia sp. | reverse complement strand
CCAAGGCGTGCCATCGCCGCGTACCCGCCACTCCCTCGCTCACAAAGCGCCCGCGCGCCCCAGGCCCCAAGCGCGCCCCCACTCAGCACAAAACGCAGCCAGATCACTTCTTGGCCGAAGCAGCACCGAAGATGTTGCGTTCCGCCGCGCTCGGCAGATACCCGCTCACGAACACCGTCGTCGGATCGATGCGGTTCTTGGTGTTGAACGCATCGGCCACTTGCGAGGCCATCAACGCCAGGCGCGGCGCCTTCACTTCGCCAAAGCCTTCGGCCTTGGCATCAGGCGTGGCGATCGAACCTTCGATCGCGAGCTTCAAGCGGCGGGTTTCAAGCTCGGTGTTGATGACGCCATCGCGCGCCTTCACGTACTGGATGGCCGCGGCCGGATTCGCGATGACTTCCTTCGCGCCCTTGGTGAACGCGCGCAAGAAGGCCTTCACGGCTTCGGGATTCTTCTTGAGGAATTCCTGCGAGACGATGATCGCGTTGCCGTAAAGCTTCACGCCGTATTGCGGATACGGCATCACATTCACATCGGCCGCTTTCACGCCGCGCGCTTCGAGGCTCAGCAGCGAGGTGAAGTAAAAGCCCGTGATCGCATCGACATCGCCCTTGGCGAGCATGGTCTCGCGCAGCGCCGGGTCCATGCTGATCCAATCGACCTTGCCCACGCCGTTGGCCTTGGCGAAGATCGGCCACGACTTGCGGCCCGAGTCGAACACCGGCGCGCCGAGCTTCTTGCCTTCGAGCGCCTTGGGCGTGGTGATGCCCGATTTCTTGAGCGTGAACACCGCCGCCGGCGTGTTGTTGTAGACCATCATCACCGCCACCGGCTTGTTCGGCGCGGTCGGGTTGTTGGCGTTGAATTCCATCAGCGCGGCGAGGTCGGCAAAGCCCATGTCATACGCGCCCGAAGCCACGCGCGTGACGGTGCCGCCCGAGCCGTTGCCCGCATCCACGGAAACCTTGAGCTTTTCGGCCGCGAAATAGCCTTTGGCCTCGGGCAGCAGGAAGAACGCGGCCGGGCCTTCGAAGCGCCAGTCGAGCTGGAATTTGATCGGGGTTTCTTGTGCGTGCGCGAGGGGCATGAATGCACCAAGGGCAATCAGGGCCGCGAACGCATGTCGCTTGAATGAGTTGGCAAAACGCATGGAGGTCTCCACTTTCGGAAGCTGGACTGAGAACGCGCGGTGCTGGTGGCAGCAAGGCCGCGCGGGCTGCGGCTTTGGTCGCAAGAAGCGTGCCGTTTTAGTCGGCTGCGTGAGTGATCTTTGATCGCGGTGGGTGGCGGGGCGCATGCCCAGTGGCCGGCGGCCTCATACGCTCGCGTCGCCCTGCGGGCGAACGGTCGGGTGGGGCCCACGAAGCGCAGCCCCGCCAACCCAAGGCGGGACTGCGCTTCGTACCCACCTGTCCCTCGCGAGCGAAATCGGCCGCCAGCCACTGGGCATGCGCCCCGTGTGCTACGCGAAAGACCGTGAAAAGCGCAGTGAATGCAGTTCTCTAAGCCAACACGCGCCCGATGCCACTCGGCGGCGAGCTTGGGTCAGGGCTGCCTGGGCGCTTTGCGAGCGAAGGAGAGGTGGGTACGAAGCGCGGTCCCGCCTTGGGTTGGCGGGACCGCGCTTCGTGGGCCCCACCCGACTGGTCCGAAGGACGCGAGCGTTGCGCCCGGGCAGCCCTGACCCAAGCTCGCTGCCAAAGCCCAGTCAATGCAGCAATTCGTACAACGCCCGCGCCACCACCTTCGTCGCCCGCCGCAAATCCTCGAGCACCAGATGCTCATCGGCCCGCTTCGCGTTCGACTCCAGCACCGTGCGCGGCCCCGCGCCGTAAATCACCGCCGGAATGCCGCGCGCGCAATACAGCCGCACATCGGTGTAGAGCGGCGTGCCCGAGGTCGGAATCGGTTCGCCGAACACCGCTTCGCCATGCTTTTGCAACGCGGCCACGAGCGCGGCATTGCCGGCCAGCGGCGTGAGCGCGTTGGCGAGCAACAAGCGTTTGATCTCGACCGTGATGCCCGGATAGCTCGCCGCGGCCTCGGCGATCACACGCCGGATCTCGGCTTCAACCTCGACCGGATTCTCTTCGGGGATCATGCGCCGGTCGAGTTTGAACACGACCTTGCCCGGCACCACATTGGTGTTGGTGCCGCCTTCGATGCGCCCGACGTTGAGGTAAGGATGCTCGATGCCCGGCACTTGCGAACGCACGGCGCGGTACTTGGTGTTTTGCGCATACAGCGCGTTGAGGATGGCGACCGCGCCTTGCAAGGCATCGATGCCGGTGTGCGGAATGGCGGCGTGCGCCATCTTGCCGTGCACCGTCACTTCCATCTGCAAACAACCGTTGTGCGCCGTGACCACCTGATAAGAAAAACCGGCCGCCACCATCAGATCGGGTTGGGTCAGGCCTTTGGAGAGCAACCAGCCCGGCCCCAGGTCGCCGCCAAACTCTTCGTCGTAGGTGAAGTGCAGTTCGATTTGTCCGCGGGTCGGTTTCGCGACCGCCTCCAGAGCGCGCACGGCAAAGGCAAAGGTGGTGAAGTCGCATTTGCTCACGGCGGTGGCGCGACCGTACATCTTGCCGTCCACGATTTCGCCACCATAGGGGTCATGGGTCCAGCCCTCGCCGGGGGGTACCACGTCACCATGGGCGTTCAGGGCAATGGTTTTGCCGCCGGCACCATAGGGGCGACGCACGATCAGGTTGGTGATGCTTTGCAGCCCGTGGCGTCGGACTTCTTCTTGCGGCACCGGGTGTTTCTCGGCGATGAAGCCAAAGGCTTGGAACAACTCTGCGGTGCGCTCGGCGTGGGGCGCATTGTTGCCCGGAGGGGAATCGGTGGGCACGCGCACCAATTCTTGCAGCAGTCGGACCTGTTCATCAAAGTGTTGGTCGATCCAGGCATCGAGTTGTTGGTCTCGGGAGGCGCTCATGTGGGTTCACTTTCCAATTGATGCAGGAGGTGGCTGAAAGCATCCACCGCCAATTGCATGTCATCGCAAGTGGTGCTCTCCAAGGGGTTGTGGCTGATGCCGGCGTTTTCGCCGCGCACAAAGAGCATGGCTTGGGGCATGACCTCGTGCAGTTTCATGGCGTCGTGGCCGGCGCCGCTGGGCAGTTTGTACAGGGGCACGCCCAGATGCGCGAGCGAACGTTCCCAGCGGGTTTGCCAAGTGGCGTCGCTGGGGGCGGCCGAGGCACGCATGGTTTGCTCGCACCGGTGGTGCACGCCACGGCGCTCGCAGATGCTTTGCAGTTGGGCCAGCACGTCTTGGGCCAAGGCATCGCGCTGGGCGTCGGTGGGCGCGCGCAAGTCCAAGCTGAAGAGACAACGACCGGGGACCACATTGATGGAGCCATTGGGCACGTGCAACTGGCCCATGGTGGCCACACTGTCGCCATCTTGAGCGGCGCGTGTTTCCAGATACAAGG
>CAXBRX010000385.1:0-3447 GCA_963977835.1 uncultured Derxia sp. | reverse complement strand
ATCCGCAGCTGCCGCGACCGCCACAAGCGCCGACGATGCGCACGCCATGCCGACGCGCGCTCTGGAAAATGCTCTCGTTCTCGCGCGTCTCGATCTCGCGATCCAGATGCGGAAAATGCAGACGATGCGTGCGCACTTCGAGTGCGCCCGATGGATGATCGCTGAGCGCGTTCATGCCCTGCTCTCCTTCCAGCCGTTGCGATCGCCGACGCGCAGCGCTGGCGGCACCGGCGTCTGCACGGCCGACGCTGCATCACTCGCGCCGCGCGCGGCCGCGTCACGCTCGGCATTCGCACGCCGGCCAAAATTGCACTTCTTGGCCGACGGACAGCTTTCGCAACGCGACCAGGCCACCTCGGGCAGGTCGCGGCCGACCGCGAACACCACCGAACTCGATTTGAGCGGCGTGAGCAAATGCCCTTTGAACAAGGTGACGCCGACCTGCTCGGCCTGCGCCAGCCGCAACACTGCGGCCTGGGCATCGAGATCGAGCCCAGGATCGCCCGCGTGCAATTCCGCGCCCATGCTCAGGCGTTTGCGATAGCACTCCGACAGCATGCGGTCCTGGATGCGGCGCCCGAGCGCAAACAGCATTTCGTTGGCGACTTCATCCATCGAGACTGCGAGCGCCGCGCGCTTTTCGCCGAACAAGGCGCGGATGCGCGCTTCGAGCTTGGGACCGAGCGTGCAGACGCCGCAACCAAGCGCCGTCAATTCACCCGATTCCGGC
The DNA here is from genome assembly GCA_963977835.1 of uncultured Derxia sp. Taxonomy (GTDB): domain Bacteria; phylum Pseudomonadota; class Gammaproteobacteria; order Burkholderiales; family Burkholderiaceae_E; genus CAXBRX01. The sequence goes on along the minus strand of CAXBRX010000385.1, from coordinate 2,717 downwards.
AGCAAACGCGGCGCATGGAAGCGCTCGCCGCCGGCCTCGAGCACGGCAGCCGGCGGTGCCGACAAAGGCACGAGGTTGTAGCTGTAGCTGGCCTCGACCAGATCCTCGGCGAAGATGGCCGCGATCGCCTGCTCGCGCAGACGCGCTCGCACCGGCGACCCGGTGACCGGGATCGCCGCCAGTTCGCGCTTGAGATCGACACCGCGGACCGCAGGCATGCTGTGCTCCCTCAGCCCGTGTACTTGCGCGCAGCGTTGAACATCGCCCGCACATTGTCGACCGGCGTCTCGTCGGGAATGCCGAACGCGCCGTCGAGAATCATGCAGCCGCCCTTGTTCCAGATGTTGTCCACCAGATGCTTGACGGCGGCGTCGATCTCGGCGGGCGTTCCGGTGGTCAGCATCGACGGCGAGAGGTTGCCGCGCAACGCGACGCGGTCGCCGAGCACTTCATAGGCCTTGACCAGATCGGTGCGCTCGAACCAGTAGATGCATTTGCCGGCCGGGATGTCCTTGATGATTTCAAGGCGCTTGGTGCAATCCGATTCCCACATCGGCATCGGGATCAGATCGGCCTCGATCATGCCCATGAGCATCTTCTTGAACGGCGGCCACCAGAATTCCTCGAACTGCTTCTGGCTCATGAAGGCATCGGGCGCCCAATGGATCGGGATGAAGACGATCGGATGGCCCGACAGTTTGGCGTTCTCGATCGTCATGCGCGTGACGATGGTCGCCATCTTGTCGAGAACGAGCTTGAGCTTGTCCTTGTGACGGAACAAGTCCTTCATCATGCCCGTCGCGCCGCGGAAATAGTCGGCGATGATGTCGTAAGGCGAAGTCGCCACGCCGCCGTTGAACAAGGGGAAGCCCGCGGCGTTCAGGCGCTGCACCCAATCGATGTGATGCGCGAACAAGGTCTTCGATTCCTCGGCCGCGGCGACGATCTTGTCGAACGACTCGCGCACCTCGGGCAAGGTGAACGAACGCATCGCATACATCGAGCGCAGGTAATGCATGCCCGCAAACTTGGGCAGCTTGTCGAAGCCTTCGAACACGCCCATCACGCGCGGCAGATATTTCTGCAGGTAAAAGCCGGTCGGGTCGAACAGGAAATCGTCGTACTCCTCGGCCTTCATGTATTCGCGGTCGAGGTACTGAAACGGCTGCATGTCGCCCACGCCATGGCCCGGCCATTGCAATTGCTTGAAATCGAATTTTTCGAGCATGCGGCCGATCGTGGTGCCGAGGATCAGCGGATAAACGCCGTCGGGCTCGAACTCCATCGCGGCGTCGAGCGTGACCTGCTTGGCCTTGTCATAGTCGTACATCAGCTCCTTGTAGGTGATGCCGCCGTATTTGGCGGGCCAGAAGAAGCTGTGCAGACCGACCGGCATGCGGTCGGGACGCTCGAGGCGCACGCACGACAAAATGCGGTTCCAGCGCGCGTCGTAAGCGGCCTTGGCCGCATCGGATTGTTCGTACGGACCGATCATCGTGCTCATGCCGCCACTCCCGTCCAGTTGCGGCACAGATTCACGGCCTCGACCGCGTTCACGCCGAAAGCGTCGGCGCCGGTGTAGGCGCGCACGGTCTCATCGATCTGTCCGCCGCCGATCATGATCTTGAAATCTTTGCGCATGCCGGCCGTATCGAAGGCGGCGATGGTTTCCTTCATCGAGTCGAAGGCGAGCGTGAGAAAGCCCGACAGGCCGACCACATCGGGCTTGAACGCCTTGATCTCGTCGATGAAGGTCTTGACCGGCACATCGATGCCGATGTCCTTCACCTCGAAGCCATTGATGTCGAGCATGAAGCTGACGATGTTCTTGCCGATGTCATGCAAGTCGCCATGCACAGTGCCGATCAGCACGCGGCCGAGCTTCTTGGCTTCGCCGCCCTCGCCTTGCTTGATCAAGGGCTTGGCGACCGCGCCGATCTTGTCGAGCATTTCGCCGGCCAGCACGAGCTCGGGCAGAAAGTATTCGCCTTCCTCGAAGCGCTTGCCGACGATGTCCATCGCCGCGCGGCACAGATCGAGCACGCGCATCGGATCCTTCTTGTCATCGAGCAGCATCTTGTTCGACAGCGCGATCGCGTCGTCTTCGTTCATGTCGGCCAGCCATTCGACCAACTGCTTCTCTTCGTCGTTCATGTTGTCCATCTGCTGTCTCCTCCGTGGCGTTTTCAGATTCAGTGGTTGCGATTCAGGCGGTCTTGAGCCGCGGCCGCTCGCGCAGCCCAGACTCGGTGATGATCTCGGCCAGCACGTCTTCGTTCTTGTGGCCCATGACGTGCACGCCCGCAACACCTTCGATCTGCGCGAGCGCGCGGATGGTGTCGAGGCAGGCTTGTTTGGCGGCGCGCTTTTGGTCGTTCTCCGCGCCGATGCGTTCGACGAGCGCCGCATCGAGCACCGGCGCGCATTGATGGCGCGCGGCAACGGCATTGTGAAACGCGAGCGCGGCGGGCAATTCGTCGGCGCCCAAAGCCGTCCAGGCGCCGGTGCGGCGTGCGCGCGCGGTCGGCAAGGCCAGGGTCAGGTAATCGCCGAGCGGTCGATAGGCGGGCAGGCCGCGCACCCCGGCTTCGAGCAGACGGCGCGCAGCGGCGTTGTCGGCCGAGACCACGGTGAACCACCAATCGCGCGTGCCGCGCTCGGGCGCGAGCGCGGGGATGGACGCATAACCGGCGCGCAAATGCCGGATGCGATGCCGA
>CAXBRX010000384.1:0-3452 GCA_963977835.1 uncultured Derxia sp. | reverse complement strand
TTCTTCGGCGATCTGGTCGCTGTTGCGATCACGCGCGTGATGGACCTCATCATGGCGGTGCCCAGCCTGGTGCTCGCCATCCTCGTGGTTGCGGTGCTCGGGCCCAGCCTCACCAACACCATCGTCGCGGTCACCATCGTCTATCTGCCGCGCTATGTGCGGCTGGTGCGCGCTTCGGCGCTGGCCGAATTGCAAAAGGATTACGTGACCGCGGCCAAGGTCGCGGGCGTCGGCCCCTTGCGGCTCATGACTTCGACCGTGCTGCGCAATTGCCTGTCGCCGCTCATCGTGCAGGCCGCGCTCGGCGTGTCCGACGCGATCCTCGAAGCGGCGGCGCTCGGCTTCCTGGGCCTGGGCGCGCAGCCGCCGATTTCCGAATGGGGCACGATGCTCGCCGACAGCCGCGAGTTCATCCGCTCCAACGCCTGGCTGGTCACCCTGCCCGGTCTCGCCATCCTGATCACCGTGGTGTCGATCAATCTCGCGGGCGACGGCCTGCGCGATGCGCTCGATCCGAAGATGCGTCGGTCCTGACCATGAGCCTGCTCGACATCCGCCGTCTCAAGGTGCAATTCGCAACCCGCGGTGGCGCCTTCACCGCGGTCGATGGCATCGATCTGGTCGTCGATGCGAACGAGGTGCTCGCCATCGTCGGCGAATCGGGCTCGGGCAAATCGGTCGCCATGCTCGCGGTCATGGGCCTGCTGCCCTGGACCGCGACCGTGAGCGCCGACCGCATGGAATTCGATGGCCGCGATTTGCGCAGCCTGAGCGCCGCCGAACGCCGCCAGATCGTCGGCCGCGACATCGCGATGATTTTTCAAGAGCCGATGTCGTCCTTGAACCCCTGCTTCACCGTCGGCTATCAAATCGGCGAAGCCTTGCGCACGCATCTGGGCATGGCGCGCGCGGCGCGCAAAGCGCGCACGCTCGAATTGCTGCGTCTGGTCGGCATCACCGATCCCGAGCGCCGCATCGCGGCCTTTCCGCATCAACTCTCGGGCGGCATGTGCCAGCGCGTGATGATCGCGATGGCGCTCGCCTGTGGCCCCAAATTGCTGATTGCCGACGAGCCGACCACAGCGCTCGATGTGACCATCCAGGCCCAGATCCTCGATCTGCTCGCGCGCCTGCAACGCGAGACCGGCATGGGCCTGGTGCTCATCACCCACGACATGGGCGTGGTGGCCGAAATGGCCGATCGCGTGGTGGTGCAATACGCGGGGCAACAAATCGAGCGCGCGGCCACCGACGCCTTGTTCGACGACCCGCATCATCCGTACACCGCGGCCTTGCTCGCCGCCTTGCCCGAGCGCGCCACCGGGCGCGAACTTGCGGCGATCGCGGGCGTGGTGCCCGGGCAATTCGACCGGCCGGCGGGTTGTCTGTTCGCGCCGCGCTGCGCCCATGTGTTCGAGCGTTGCCGGCAGGAAGCGCCGAGCCCCGATCCGACGCTCGGCGATGCGCGCTGTTTCGCGCCCCTGGTGCGCGGCGTGCCGCGTGTGCGCACCACGGCCGGGGAGGACGCATGAAGCCGCCATTGCTTCAAGCCAAGGATTTGCGCCGGGTCTACACCGTCAAGCGCGGCGCTTTCACGCGCGCGGCACAGGTGATCGCGCTCGATGGTGCGAGCTTCGATCTGGCGGCCGGCGAAACCCTGGCCGTGGTCGGCGAATCGGGCTCGGGCAAATCCACGCTCGCGCGTTTGCTGACCATGGTCGAGACTCCGACCGCGGGCAGTCTGCGCATCGACGGCATCGACCTCGCACAGGCCAGCGTCGCCGAACGCAAAGCCTTGCGGCCGCGCGTGCAGATGGTGTTCCAGGATCCGGTCGGTTCGCTCAATCCGCGCCAGACCGTCGGGGCTGCGCTCGAAGAGCCTTTGCTCGTCAACACCAAGATGAGCGCCGCCGAACGCCGCGCCGCCGCGCACGAGATGATGCGGCGCGTGGGGCTGCGGCCCGAGCATCATGGCCGTTATCCGCACATGTTCTCGGGTGGCCAACGCCAGCGCATCGCGATTGCGCGTGCGCTCATGCTGCGGCCAAAAATCGTGGTGCTCGACGAACCGGTATCGGCGCTCGATGTTTCGATCCGCGCCCAGGTGCTCAATCTGCTCGCCGAATTGCAGCGCGAATTCGGCCTGGCCTATGTCTTCGTCTCACACGATCTGTCGGTCGTGCGGCACATCGCCGATCGGGTGCTCGTGATTTATCTCGGGCGGGTGGTCGAAATCGGCACGCGCGATGCCATCTTCGGCGCGCCCGCGCATCCGTACACGCGCGCCCTGCTTTCAGCCACGCCGGTGGCCGATCCGCGCGTGCAGCGCGAACGCATCGTGCTGCAAGGCGAGCTGCCCTCGCCGTTCGAGCCGCCGTCGGGGTGCGTGTTCCATCCGCGCTGTCCGTATGCGACCGCGCGTTGCAAGCGGGAAGTGCCCGTGCTCGAAGGCGAGGCCACGCAAGCGGTGGCCTGCTTCGAGGCGGCGCGTTTGCGGGCGCCGACGGCCTGAGGCCGCGCGTGCGCCCGCGGCGTTCAGACCTCAGGGCGTGACGAGGCCGTCCATGCGGATGACTTCGAAGTTCGAGCCTTTGACCGCACTGAGCTCGCTGCTCAGCGTGCTGCTCCAGCGCGAGTCGGGTGCGCCGGTCACGAACCAATTGCTGCCATTGTCGGCGAGGATCAGGCCGTAGGTCTTCATGGCTTGCAGGATCGCCTTGGCCTCGGTGCTGTAGTTCGACGGGATGACGTAACTGGCCTTGAGGCGCACCCGCATGCCCATCGGCGGCTGATTGGTCGAGGTATTGCTCGATGCCCAATGCGTGGCCGGCGGCACATAGGCTTTGCGCGTGGTCGCGACCGTGAAGCGCAGCGCATGCGCGATCGTGCCGCTATGCGCTTCTTCGTAGCGCACCAGACCGGGGAAGATCGGCAGGCCCGCGGCATCGGCGCTCGTCCAGCCCGGTTGTCCACCCGGACGCACGTTGTTCGAATCGAGATGGAAGATCGCGCCGACGCTCGCATTCCAACTGCCGTTGGACTGCAGGAAGGCATTGCCGAGTTCGTACAACAGGTTGTGGTCGCGATCGATGACCAGCACATGGCGGTCGCCGGTGGAGCCGGAGCCGCCTTCGACCGGCGCGTTCGCAGGCACCGGGTACGGACCGGGATCGCTTTCGTCGCCGTAATCGGTGAAGTTGATGGCCACCTTGGCTTGCGTGCCGGCAACGACGATATAAGGGATGCCGTAGCCATCGCCGAAATCGGCGTGCAGACCAGTCGATGTGCCGATGCTGTTGATCAGTGCGGCGGAATTCGAATCGACCGGATAGGTCGTGGTGTTCGAAATGTCGGTATTCCAAGCATTGTCGGCCGGGAACGGCACCGAGCCATTGAGGTTGGCGCCGATGCCCAGATCGGCAGTCGCCATCGAACCGTAATGCAAGCTGGTC
>CAXBRX010000383.1:0-3470 GCA_963977835.1 uncultured Derxia sp. | reverse complement strand
CTGATGTTCTCCAAGATCCTCATCGCCAACCGCGGCGAAATCGCCTGCCGCGTCGCCGCGACCGCGCGCCGCCTGGGCATCAAGACGGTGGCCGTCTATTCCGACGCCGATGCGCGCGCTGCGCATGTCGCGGCGTGCGACGAGGCGGTCCACATCGGTGGCGCGAGCGCGAAGGAAAGTTATTTGCTGGCCGAGCGCATCCTCGCGGCGGCACGCGCGACCGGGGCCGAGGCCATTCATCCGGGCTACGGCTTCTTGTCGGAGAACGCGGATTTCGCCGATGCCTGCGCGGCCGCGGGCGTGGTCTTCATCGGCCCGCCGGCCGCGGCCATCCGCGCGATGGGCAGCAAGAGCGCGGCCAAGGCCTTGATGGAAAAAGCGCAGGTGCCGCTGGTGCCCGGCTACCCCGGTGCCGACCCGGACCCGGCGCTGCTCGCGCGCGAAGCGGCGCGCATCGGGTTTCCGGTGCTCATCAAGGCGAGCGCGGGCGGCGGCGGCAAAGGCATGCGCGCGGTCGAGCGCGCCGAAGATTTCGAAGCCGCATTGGCTTCATGCAAACGCGAAGCGATCAATGCCTTCGGCGACGACCGGGTGCTGGTCGAGAAATATCTGGGCCGGCCGCGCCATATCGAGGTGCAGGTCTTCGCCGACACCCAGGGCGATTGCGTCTATGTGTTCGAGCGCGATTGCTCGGTGCAGCGGCGCCATCAGAAGGTGCTCGAAGAAGCGCCCGCGCCCGGCATGACACCCGAGCGGCGCCGTGCGATGGGCGAGGCCGCGGTCGCGGCGGCCAAGGCGGTCGGTTATGTGGGTGCCGGCACGGTCGAGTTCATCGCCGAAGGAAATGCATTCTTTTTCATGGAAATGAACACGCGGCTGCAGGTCGAGCACCCGGTCACCGAAATGATCTCGGGCCATGATCTGGTCGAATGGCAATTGCGCGTCGCGGCCGGGCAGGCCTTGCCCGCGCGTCAGTCCGAATTGCAGATCGATGGCCATGCGATCGAAGCGCGTTTGTATGCCGAGAATCCCGAGAAAGGCTTTCTGCCCGCGATCGGCAGCCTCACGCATTTCAGCCTGCCCGCGCATGTGGCCTTTGTGCGCAATGCCGATCAGAACCGGGCGCATCCGCCAGCGCGGGTGCGCGTCGATGCCGGCGTGCGCGCGGGCGATGCGATCACGCCGCATTACGACCCGATGATCGCCAAACTCATCGTCTGGGGCGAAACCCGCGAACGCGCTTTGCGCGAAATGTCGGCCGCGCTGGCGCAAACGCGCATCGTGGGTCTGGCGACCAACGTCGCCTTCTTGCAGCGCGTGATGCGCTGCCGCTCCTTCGCCGAGGCCGACCTCGACACCGGCCTCATCGCGCGCGAACAAGCGGTGTTGTTGCCGGCCGCGCAAGCGCCCGCGCCCGAGGTGCTGGCGCTTGCGACCGCCGCGGTGCTCGAACGCGAAGCGGCCACCGCCAACGGCGATCCATGGTCGTCACGGCGCGGCTGGCGCTTGAATCAGGTCTATGAACGCGGGCTCGATTTCGCGGCCGAGGCCGGCGTGTTCGTGGTGCGCGTGCGGTATGCGCATGACGGCTTGCAACTCGTGATCGGCGACGTGGCCTTGCCTTTGTCGTGGACCCGCACCGGCGATGAATACACGCTGCGCGATTGGGGCCGCACCGACGCATCGGCCGCGGGCGGCCATGTGTTGCGCGGTGCGGTGATTTTCGAAGGCGAGACGCTGCAGGTGTTCACCGACGGCGGCCAGACCACGCTGACCCTGCCCGATGTGCTCGCGCATGCGGGCGAGGACGGCGATGAAGGCGCGCGCCTGGTGGCGCCGATGCCGGGCAAGATCGTCGCGTTGCTCGCGCAGACCGGCCAGACAGTGCCCAAGGGCACGCCGCTCTTGGTGATGGAAGCGATGAAAATGGAGCACACCATCGTCGCGCCCGCGGCCGGCAAGGTCGAGGAATTTCTGTTCGATGCCGGCGATCAGGTCGCCGAAGGTGCGCAATTGCTGCGCTTTGCGCACGAGGCCGCATGAAGATCGTCGTCTGCGCCGCGCGCAGCGTGGCCGAACCCTGCGCCGAGGTCTTGCGCGCCGTGCTGCCCGAGGCCGAGGTGCGGTTGCGCATCGGGCAAGGGCCGGCGGTGCAGCCCGCTGCGCAGTCCGCGGCGCAGTCTGCGGATTACGCCCTGGTCTGGAAACCGCCCGCCGCCTTGTTCGAGGAAGAACGCGCGCTCAAGGCGGTCTTCGTGCTCGGCGCCGGTGTCGATGCCTTGCTCGCGCTGCCGAGTCTGCCGCCGGCCTTGCCCGTCATCCGCCTCGAAGACGCGGGCATGGCCGGACCGATGGCCGATTACGTCCTCGCGGCGGTGATGCGTGTGCATCGGCGCTTCGATCGATATGCCGCACATCAGCGCGCGCAACGTTGGCACGAGGAAATGGCGCGTCCGAAAGCGCAATTCCGGGTCGGCGTGCTGGGCTTGGGCGCGATCGGCGGCGAAGTAGCGCGCGTGCTTGCGGCGCAAGGCTATGCGGTGCGCGGGTATGCGCGCACGCCGCATGCCGTGCCCGGGGTGCAATGTTTTGCGGGCCCGGCTGCGTTCGACACCTTTCTGAACGGCCTCGATGTGCTCGTGAATGTGCTGCCGCTCACGCAAGACACGCACGGCATCCTCAATCGTGCGACGCTGTCCAAACTCGCGCATGGCGCGCATCTGATCAATGTCGGGCGCGGCGCGCATCTGGTCGAGGCCGATCTGCTCGCGCTGCTCGATGCGGGCAAGCTCGCGGGCGCGACCCTCGATGTGTTCGCGACCGAACCGCTGCCGTCGAACCACCCGTTCTGGGCGCGGTCTGACATCGTGCTGACGCCGCATGTCTCGGCCGTGACCGAACTGGTGCCGGCGGTCGAACAGATCGCGCGCAAGGGCGTCGCGCTCGAAAGCGGCGTCACGGGCGGCGGCGGGGTCGAGCAGGGTCTCCAGGCTGACATTCATGGCGATCTCGGCGGCCAGGCGCTCGATGCGCTTAATGCGCGCGGCCTGCGTGCCGAGCTTCTCGTGTACCGCTTCCAGGGTGTACTTGCCGGGCGGCAGGCCCTTGAGCTCGAAGCGGCCGTCCTCGCCGGTCACCATGTCCAGCGCGCTCGCCTCGATGCCGAGGTTGCGGCGCAGCTTGGGCGACTTGGCGGAGAGCAGGTGGCGGCGGCCCGCGCGGGAGCGGAGCACCTTGCCGCCGGCGCTGATTTTGAAGCGCTTGGCAACGGACTTCTTGGTCTTGATCCCCTTCGGACGACGCATAACAGGCCTAGATTCTCCTCGTTAAAGAGCGCGGAGCTTAGAAAAGGCATTCTCGGGTGCAAGGTTAAAAACCATTTCATTTTGGTTCCACCCTGCCTCGAAGTGCTCGAAATGAAGCGCTGCCCCCGTGTTTCAGGTCAAGGCGGTGCGTGTTGTTTCGCATCG
>CAXBRX010000382.1:0-3497 GCA_963977835.1 uncultured Derxia sp. | reverse complement strand
CGCACAGGTTCGTTCATGTGTACATAGATGCAAATAGCGTGCGCGCTCTATCACCAATGTGTTTGCGGTGACTGCAAGGCGGGCATCGTCGACCATGCGTGGCCCTCGCAATGCCTTGCGTACCTGCAGGTGCGCGGCGCGACTCGATGTTCGTTCATGTGCGCGCAGCGCGTTGGCGCAGGCGTTTGCGTGCGCGTACACCGCCGAACGAAATCGCGCTTGACGTACATGCATGTACGCGCGCGATGCGCGTTGCGTGCGCTTTCGAATGCACGCGATGCGAGTACACACGAGAACGCGAAGCGCATGTGTACACCAGGGAACATCGAGGCTGAAAAGCTGCATGCGCATGCACGAAGGCGCAGGCCTCGCAAGGGTGGCATGTGCCTTGCCTTATACGGCCAGGCGAGTGGTGACCCGATGCGTTGAATTGCCTCAGCGCACCTCTTGGTGACCCAGTCGTTTTGGGCGCGCTGTGCATGCGCACACGTGCATACACATTCTTTGGATTGATGGGAGAACTCCATGGCATTGCGGCAGATCGCCTTCTACGGCAAGGGTGGTATCGGTAAGTCGACGACCTCGCAGAACACGTTGGCGGCGTTGGTCGAAATGGGTCAGAAGATCCTGATCGTCGGTTGCGACCCCAAGGCCGACTCGACCCGCCTCATCCTCAACACCAAGCTGCAAGACACCGTGCTCGCGCTCGCCGCAGAAGCCGGTTCGGTTGAAGACCTCGAACTCGAAGACGTGGTCAAGATCGGCTACAAGGGCATCAAATGCACGGAAGCCGGCGGTCCGGAACCGGGCGTCGGCTGCGCCGGCCGCGGCGTCATCACCGCGATCAACTTCCTGGAAGAAAACGGAGCGTATGAAGACGTCGATTACGTCTCGTACGACGTGCTCGGCGACGTGGTCTGCGGTGGTTTCGCGATGCCCATCCGCGAAAACAAGGCGCAGGAAATCTACATCGTCATGTCGGGCGAAATGATGGCGCTCTATGCCGCCAACAACATCGCCAAGGGCATTCTGAAGTACGCCAATTCGGGCGGCGTGCGTCTGGGCGGGCTGATCTGCAACGAGCGCAAGACCGACAAGGAAATCGAACTGGCCGAAGCCCTGGCCGCTCGCCTCGGTTGCAAGCTCATCCATTTCGTGCCGCGCGACAACGGCGTGCAGCACGCCGAGCTGCGCCGCATGACGGTGATCCAGTACTCGCCCGACAGCAAGCAAGCCGGCGAATACCGTCAGCTCGCGACCAAGATCCACAACAACTGCGGCAAGGGCGTCATCCCGACCCCGATCACGATGGAAGAACTCGAACAGATGCTGCTCGACTTCGGCATCATGAAGACCGAAGAACAGCAATTGGCCGAGCTGCAAGCGGCCGAGGCGGCCAAGGCTGCCTGATCGGTTCACCGATCGGCTGGAAATAACGGAGCGCTGCGGCGCTCCGTTTTATTTTTGGCGGCGTGCCGTGGTTGTTTTTTGCCGCGCGATCAGACCGCGCGCAAGCGGGTCTTGCCCGACGGACGCGGTGGTGGCGTCTCGGTTTCTCGCCCCCATGACACACACGCTTCATTGAGCGTCCACGGCAGAGCCGTCGGTGCGAGCCGGGTTTGCAGGATGGCTTCCATCCAGACGCGCACGCGGTCCACATCGGGATCGACCGCGGGGATGAAGGATTGCGCACGAAAAATCGCAAGCGTGCGCGGATCGGACAGCTCCATGAAAGCCGAGCGCACTTGTTCGCGCAACAGCGGCGCGAGGCCATCGCGGAAGGTCCACATGTATTCGGGGATTGCGGGCGAGGTGGCGAGAATGCGCACAGTCTCGGGGTCGACACGGCCGTCGGCCACCAGGCGCTCGAACACCGGCAGGCTCAAGCCGCCGGCCGCGACTTGATGATTCGACACCGCCTGCGCGACCGCGTCGTGCGCACCCAGCATGCGCCGGGTGTAATCGCGATCGGCCACGAGTCCGGCTTCGAGCAACAGATGGCGCGGCACCCAGGAGCCTGAAGTGGAGGCCAGATCGCCGAAGGCGACTTCGGCGCCGCGCAATTCGGCGAGCGCGACCACATCGCTATCGGCCGGTACCAGGACGATGGCCTGGAAGGTTGGACCCACGCGTGCATGCGTGGGCCGCGCGAACGGTTCGAGGTTGGCATTGCGCCGTTGCAGGATGTAGGTGACCGGACCGAGGTAGGCGATGTCGATCGCACCCTGGCGCAGCGCTTCGCCGGTGGCCGCGTAATTGTTGCCGATGGCCAGTTCCACCGGGCGGTTGAGCCGCATCTGCAAATACGCGCGCAAAGGCTCGTGGCGTTGCGCGACGATGGCGGTCGATTCGCCGGGCAGGATGCCGATCTGGAATGGGCGGGTGCTCATGCGGAGGAAGCCTGGTTGGGCCCGGCGTCGCGCTGGGCGTCGAGCGCCAGCAGCCGTGCTCGCACGCGCGCGCCGAGCAGATTGATGAAGCCGACGAGCGCGATGACGACCAGGATCAAGGCGCTCGCTTCGCGGTATTCGAACAGATGAAATGCCGTGGTGATTTCGAGCCCGAGGCCCCCCGCGCCGACAAGGCCGAGCACGGTCGCCGCGCGCACATTGTGTTCCCAGCGATAAAAGCTCACATCGAGCAGGCGCGGCAGCACTTGTGGCAGCACGCTGAAGCGCAGCACACCCAGGCGCGAGACGCCATGACTGCGCAAGGCCGCGCCCGGCGCGGGGTCGACATGTTCGAGCACTTCGGCATACAGCTTGCCGAGCATACCGGTGGAATGCGTGGCGAGCGCGAGCACGCCGGGTAAAGGCCCGAAGCCGACCGCGGCGACGAACAACACGCCCCAGATCACGCCCGGGACCGAGCGCAGCACATTGAGTGCAAAGCGCACCGCAAGGCCGAGCATGGGCCGCGTGCTGGTGCGCGCGGCCAGAGGTGCGAGCGGCAAGGCGAGCAAGCAACCGAGGGCGGTGCCGGCGATGCTCATCGTCAAAGTGTCGAGCAAAGGCCGGGCCCAATGCGTAGCGCGCGAGAAATCGGGCGGGAACGCATCGACGGCCAACGACCACAAAGGCCGCATGGCATCGCGGTAACGCGCGAGATCGAAGGCATCGGCGAGCGCGAGCGCCGTCACGATGCACAGCGCCGCGAACGCATAGACCGCTGCGCGCCGTGCGGCGATGCGCGCGCGGGTGGCGAGCACGGTGTCGATCGACAGCGTGGCGGTGGGGATGGCGGTCAAGGGTTGCATGGGCGGTCAGGGTGCGGGCACGGCGCTCGGCGTTTCCTTGCGGATCGCTTCGATCCAGGCGCGCACGCGATCGACGTCGGCATCGACGCCGGGGATGAAGGCTTCGGCGCGGAACACGGCGAGCGCGGCCGGATCATCGACCTGGGTGAAGGCCTTGCGCACTTCCTCCTTGAACGCGGGCGGCAGGCCTTCGCGGAAGGTCCACATGTATTCGGGGATCGGCGCCGACTCGGCGAGCACG
>CAXBRX010000381.1:0-3498 GCA_963977835.1 uncultured Derxia sp. | reverse complement strand
GGCGCGCTGCCCGATGTCACGCCCAATGCAGCGCCCGACGCCCTGCCCGCGAGCGCCGCGGCCGCCCAACAACGCGCGGTCGATGAACTCGAGGCCTTGCGCCGACCCTTCGTCTTTCGCAAATACCTCGATTACGGCGCCATCGCCGCCTTGCGCGACCTGCACCGCCAAATCCGCGCCGAAGTCGGCAAACGCGCGGCCCAGCGCCCGGGGCGCGGGGTCAACGTCAAACTCGGCCGCGGCGGCATCCGCGAGATCGAATTCATCGCCCAGGTGTTCCAGCTCATCCGCGGCGGACGGCAACGCAAATTGCAGGTGCGCGCCACTTGCGATGTGCTCGCGGTGCTGGCCGATGACGGCCTGATGCCGCGCGAACGCAGCGAAGACCTACGCGCGGCCTACGATTTTTTGCGCACCCTCGAACACCGCCTGCAATACCTCGACGATGCGCAAACCCACAGCCTGCCGACCGACGAGGCCGACCTGGCCCGCATCGCCGGCATGATGGGCATGGCCGATGCGCAAAGCCTGGTGGCGCTGCTCGACACCGTGCAACGCTATGTGGCCGATGCTTTCGACCATGTGTTCGACGCCTCGGGCAACGGCAATGGCGAAGCGCGCCAGCAAGGCGCCACCGACTGGTTCGGCGCGGCCCTGGCCGACGATGCCGGCGTGCAGACCGCGACCGAGGCTTTGGCCGCGCGCGGCCTGGCCTGCCCCGACGAGATTGCGCGCCGCCTCGCGGCCATGGTGCGCGGCAGCCGTTACCGTGCGCTGCCCGAAGCGAGCCGCGCACGTTTGCAGCAACTCATCGCGCCGATGCTCGATTTCATCGTCACCTGCGCCGATCAGGCCGCGGTGGCCGGGCGCTTCATCGATCTGCTCGAAACCATCGCGCGGCGCAGCGCCTACCTTGCGCTCCTGAGCGAATACCCGGCTGCGCTCGCCCGTGTGGGCCGCATGCTGGCTGCGTCGCCCTGGGCCGCCGGTTACCTCACGCGCCACCCCATCCTGCTCGACGAATTGCTCGACGAACGCGAACTCGCCCAGCGCCCCGATTGGCAACAGGCGCGCGCCGAGCTCGAACATCTGCTCGCCGATGCGACCCTGGCCGACGGCCGGCCCGATGTCGAACGGCGCATGGACATCCTGCGCGAGACGCATCATGTCTGGAGCTTCCGGCTGCTCGCGCAAGACCTCGACGGGCAATTGAGCGTCGAAGCCCTGGCCGACGATCTTTCGGCGCTCGCCGACATGATCCTCGATGTGACGCTCGCGCAATGCTGGGCGCAATTGCCCAACCGGCACCGCGAAGCGCCCACCTTCGCCGTCATCGCCTACGGCAAGCTCGGCGGCAAGGAACTCGGCTACGCCTCCGACCTCGATCTGGTCTTCGTTTATGACGACGCCGGCCATGGCGGCGAGCACGACCGGTCGAGCGAGGTCTACGCCAAGCTCGCGCAACGCGTGATCGCCTGGCTCACCAGCCACACCTCGGCCGGACGCTTGTTCGAGGTGGACATGCGCCTGCGCCCGAACGGCAATGCGGGCCTGCTCGTCACCAGCATCGATTCGCTCGAGCAATACCAGCTTCAGCGCGGCAGCAATGCCGCCTGGACCTGGGAGCATCAGGCGCTGACGCGTGCGCGTTTTTGCGCCGGCCACGCCCCGACCGGCGCACGCTTCGAAGCCATCCGCACCGCGGTGCTGCGCATCGCGCGCGAGCCTGCCACGCTGCTGCCCGAAATCGTCGAGATGCGCCAGAAGATCCACGACGGCCATCCGAACAAGACCGCGCTGTTCGACCTCAAACATGACGACGGCGGCATGATCGACATCGAGTTCATCGTGCAGGCGCTGGTGTTGTTGCATGCACGCGAAATGCCCGAGCTGGCCGAAAACAAGGGCAATATCGCGCTCTTGTTGCGCGCCGGTGCGCGCGGCCTGCTGCCCGAGGCGCTGGCCGCGCAATGCGCCGACGCGTATCGCGTCTTCCGTGCGCGCCAGCACGCCTTGCGTTTGCAAGCCGAAGGCGACGCCGGGCCGGCGCGCATTCCCACCGATGAACTCGCGCCGGCACGCGCGGCTGTCATCACCGCCTGGAACCATGTGTTCGGAGCCGTTGCATGCGCATGAGCCACCGCTGGACCATCGACATCACCCCGCGCCCGGGCGCCTGGCGCCTGCCCACGCTCATCTCGATCATCGTCGGCGCCGCCCACGGCGCAAGCTTTGCCCCGCTCGTCTCGTGGTGGACCGAATTGATCGCGCTGGCCTTGCTGGTGGGCATCGTGGCGCGCGCCGACACCTTCCGCATCGCGTGGTTGTCGGGCTACGGTTTCGGGCTCGGCTGGTTCGGCACCGGCGTGTATTGGCTTTACATCTCGATGCACGATTACGGCCACATGCCCTGGTGGGCGGCCGGCTCGGCGGTGCTCTTGTTCTGCCTGTATCTGTCCATCTACCCCGCGCTCGCGGTCGGACTTTGGTGGCGTTTGCGCGCCCGCTTGGCGCCGGCTTGGCAGGCGACTGCATTCGCGTTGTTGTGGGCCGGCTCCGAATGGCTGCGCGCCACCGTGCTCACCGGCTTTCCCTGGATCGGGACTGGCTACGCGCATGTGGACGGCCCGTTGGCCGGGTATGCGCCGATCGGCGGTGTGTACGTCGTCGGTCTGCTCGCGGCGCTGGTGGCCGCGGCCTTTGCCCTGGTGCTCGACAGCGCCATGGCTTCCGAGCGCCTGCGCGCGCCGCGCAACCGGCGCACCGCGGCCATCATGGCCGGTGTGGCGCTGCTGGTGCTCGGCGCCGGGATGGGGCTGCGTCTGGTGCATTGGACGGCGCCGGTCGGCAAACCGATTGCGGTGCGCCTGTTGCAAGGCAATGTGCCGCAGGAAACCAAATTCGACCCCGAACGCATGGTGGCCGAGTACCAGAATTATTTCGACCTGATCCAGGACCGGCCGGCCGAACTCGTGGTGCTGCCCGAAACCGCCTTCCCGCTGCCGATCCAGGACAGCCCGCCGGGCTTTTTCGACGCGCTCGCGCGGCGCACGCGCGCCTGGGACATGACCATCCTCTCGGGCATCTTCATCATGGAAGACGGCCCCGACCCGAACCTGCCGCTGTATACCAATGGCGCCATCGCGATCGGGCCGCAGACCCAGCCCCCCATCGTCGACCACACCAAGCTGCCGGTCTATCGCAAGCACCATCTGGTGCCTTTCGGCGAATTCATCCCGTGGGGCTTCCATTGGTTCGTCGACATCCTGCAGATCCCGATCGGCGACCAGCAGGAAGGCCCGGCGAGCCAGGCCTCGTTTCCGGTCACGCGCGCCGATGGCAGCACGCTGCTGGTGGGCATGAACATCTGCTACGAAGACTATTTCGGCGAGCAGATTGCGCTCGCCTTGCAGCGCCCCGATGCGCCGAATGTGCTGATCAACCTGACCAACCTCGGCTGGTTCGGCGACACCACCGCCATTCCGCAGCATGTGCTCG
>CAXBRX010000380.1:0-3506 GCA_963977835.1 uncultured Derxia sp. | reverse complement strand
GGTGCGCGTGGCCGAGAAGGCGCGCGACATGTCGGCCAAGATGCCGGCGATCGTGGTGCAGCAGACCTGAGTTGATTCGATCGAGCAATGGTGATCTCGATCAGCGTACAGGGGGCGGCGTGCGTTGCTCATTGCTCGATGGACTGCTGATTGCTCTGGCTGTCGTCAATCCGGTGATCGGTCTGCTGTCGTTTGTCTTCTTCAGATCCTCTGTGAAACGACATGCATTCGTCGAGGGCATAGAGGATGCCGGACCGACGGACGATGCGGGGATGTCTGAGTTCGGCTGGCGGCATTTGGGGCTGATCTTCTTTGGCTCGCGTGAGATCGAAGACAAGGAATTGATTCGGCGCGTGGTGCGGTCTCGAACGACATTGTGGATATTGGTGTTCGCAATCTTCGCGCTGATCACTGTTTTGGTGATCCGCTTGCGGATGCACTGCTGAGAGTCACTGCGTCTTGCCCGCCGCCACCTGACTCAACACCCCCCGCAACCACGCATTCCCCGGATCGGCCTGCACATTCTCGTGCCAATAGAGGTAGACATCGATCGGCGGCACGGAGATAGGGAATGGGTAGAGCCGCGTGGGCAGGCCGAGGTTGACGATGCGCGCGTATTGCTCGGGCATGGTCAGCAGAAGCTTGGTTGAACCGACCACGCGGCAGGCCGCGTAATACTGCTGGCAGCGCAGCGCGATGCGGCGCTGGTGGCCCAGGCGCGCGAGTTCGCGGTCTTCGAGCCCGACGCCGCTGCGGCGTGACGAAACCAGCACATGCCCTTGCGCCAGGTAGGCGTCCAGGTCGAGCCCGTGGGCGAGCGCCGGATGCCGTTTGCGTGCGACCACGACCATGGTTTCTTGCGTGAGCGGCTGGCGGTGGACCTGGTCGGACAGATTGGCGAGCACTTCGACCGCGAGGTCGAGCGCGCCGCTCGCGAGGTCGGCTTCGAGCTGGGCGCGGTCCAGGCGCACGAAGGCGATTTCGATGCCGGGCGCTTCGCGCGCGAGGCGGGTCATCAAGGGTTGCAGCAGATGCGCTTCCATCACATCGCGGCAGCCGACGGTGAAACTGCGGCGCGCTTGCGCGGGGTCGAACACATGCGCTTCCTGCACGCTGGTCAGCAAGGTTTGCAGCGCTTGCCGCACCGGCGCGATCAAGGACTGCGTGAGCGGCGTGGGCACCATGGCGCCGCCTTGGCGCACGAACAGCGGGTCGTCGAACATCTGGCGCAGCCGGCCGAGCGCATGGCTGATCGCGGGCTGGGTCAGGTTCAGCGCGGCGGCGGCGCGGGTGATGCTGCCCTCGGTGTAGATCGCGTCGAGCACCACGAAGAGGTTGAGGTCGAGTCGGCTGATATGCATGGAATGAATAGTAGTCGATTCAAATTTATCATTTGATAAATAGTTCATCGGCGGCCGAAGATGCAGGCTCGCCGCGTTGCGGCCGACCAGAACGAGACCGCCATGGACTTCGCTTTTTCTCCCAAGACCAACGATTACCGCGAGCGCCTGCTGGCCTTCATGGCCGATGAAGTGCGGCCCGCCGAAGCCGAATACGCGCGCCAGCTCAAGACCGGCGCCCAGCCCTGGAATGTGCCGCCCGTAATGCGCGAACTGAAGGCCAAGGCCAAGGCGGCTGGGCTGTGGAATCTGTTTTTGCCCGACCCCGAATACGGCCCGGGCCTGAGCAATGCCGAGTACGCGCCGCTGGCCGAGATCACCGGGCAGTCCTTGATTGCGCCCGAGATTTTCAATTGCAATGCGCCCGACACCGGCAACATGGAAGTGCTGGTCAAGTACGGCTCGCCCGCGCAAAAAGCGCAATGGCTCGCGCCTTTGCTCGACGGCAGCATCCGCTCGGCGTTTTGCATGACCGAGCCGGCCGTGGCCTCGTCGGACGCGACCAACATGGAAGCCACCGCCGTGGTCAAGGGCGACCGCATGCTGCTCAACGGCCGCAAATGGTGGAGCACCGGCCTGGGTCACCCCGATTGCAAAGTGCTGATCTTCATGGGCCTGACCGACCCCGAGGCGCCCAAGCATGCGCGCCATTCGATGGTGCTGGTGCCCATGGACACGCCGGGCGTGCAGATCGAACGCATGCTGCCGGTGTTCGGCGCGCTCGATGAGCCTTACGGCCATGGCCAGATCAGTTTCACCGATGTGGAAGTGCCGCTCGAGAATGTGATCGCGGGCCCCGGGCGCGGCTTCGAGATCGCGCAAGGGCGCCTGGGGCCGGGGCGCATCCACCATTGCATGCGCGCCATCGGCGCGGCCGAGCGCGCGCTCGAATTGTTGTGCCGCCGTGCGCTGACCCGCATCGCCTTCGGCAAACCGCTCGCGATGCTGGGCGGCAATGTGGATGTGATCGCCAATGCGCGCACCGCGATCGAACAAGCGCGCCTGCTCACGCTCAAGGCGGCCTGGATGATGGACACCGTGGGCGTCAAATCGGCGATGAGCGAAATCTCGCAGATCAAGGTGGTGGCGCCTTCGGTCGCGCAATCGGTCATCGACGCGGCCATTCAAATCCACGGTGGCGCGGGCGTTTGCGACGATTGGGGCCTGACCGGCCTGTACGCCTATGCGCGCGTGCTGCGCATTGCCGACGGGCCCGACGAAGTGCATCGCGCCTTGATCGCCAAGCTCGAATTGCGCGCCCAGGCGGCGCGCGCCGGCATCGATCTGCGCTCGGGGAGGCATTGAGATGATCGACCATCCAGGCCGTGTGCGCGCGGGCGAAGAAATCGACATCGCGCGCGTCGATGCGTTTTTGAAGCAGCACACCACGGGCTTGTCGGGCACGCCCGAGTTGCATCAATTCGCGGGCGGGGCGTCCAACCTCACGTATTTGCTCGCCTACCCGGGGCGCGACCTCATCCTGCGGCGCCCGCCGTTTGGCCACAAGGCCAAGAGCGCGCACGACATGCTGCGCGAAGCGCGCGTGATGCAGGCTTTGCGCCCGGTCTATCCGTATGTGCCGCAAATCACCGCGATCTGCGACGACACGTCGGTGCTCGGCTGCGACTTCTTCGTGATGGAACGCATCCGCGGTCTGATCGCGCGCCAGGATCTGCCTGCGGGCCTTACGCTCGATGCCGCGCAGACGCGGCGCTTGTGTTTGTCCGTCATCGACCGGCTCATCGAATTGCACAGCATCGATCCGGCCGCTGCGGGCCTGGGCGAACTCGGCCGCGGCGAAGGCTATGTGCGGCGCCAGATCGAAGGCTGGAGCGAGCGTTATCGCAAGGCGCGCACGCCCGATGCGGCCGATTTCGAGACCGTGATGGCGTGGCTGGCCGAACGCATGCCCGCGCACGAAACCGCGATCCGCGTCGTCCACAACGATTTCCGTTTCGACAATGTCGTGCTCGACGAGCAAGACCCGATGTCGGTCATCGGCGTGCTCGATTGGGAAATGGCCACCCTCGGCGATCCGCTCATGGACCTGGGCAACAGCCTCGCGTACTGGGTGCAGGCCGACGACGACCCGACCTTCCTCGCGTT
>CAXBRX010000379.1:0-3514 GCA_963977835.1 uncultured Derxia sp. | reverse complement strand
CTCTACGGCAAGCTCGATGCCTTCGAACTCGAATGGGACCGCCGCACCGCGTTGTGCGTGACCCTGGCCTCGCAAGGCTATCCCGACAGCCCGCGCAAAGGCGACGAGATCACCGGCATCCCGGCCGCGACCGAAGATTGCATGGTGTTCCATGCCGGTACGGTGCTCAAGGATGGCCAACTGCTCACCAATGGCGGGCGGGTGCTCAATGTGGTGGGCCTCGGCGATACGGTGCGTTTTGCGCAAAAGCGCGCCTACGAAACCGCCGAGCAGATCCGGTTTGCGGGCATGCAATACCGCCGCGACATCGGCCACCGCGCGCTCAACCGCCGTTGATGCCGGATTGCGCATGACGCGTCCTTCATTGCGTGCCCTGTATCGCCAGCTCGCCGCCGCGCTCGCGGTGGCGGTCCTCGCCGGCCCGGCGCTCGCGCAAAAGAGCAACGACGGCAACAACGACGAAGACGCGCCAGCCACCGCGCGCAATACGCCGCCGTCGGCTTCCGCGCAACGCGTGTACGACGCGGCGCGCGACCGCCTGCTGCAAATCCGCACCCTGCTGCGCGGCCAAGACAGCCAAGCCTCGACCGGCTCGGGCTTCATCGTCACGGCCGATGGCCATGCGATCACCAACTACCATGTGGTCAGCCAGGCCGCGCTGCAGCCCAAGCGCTACCGGCTCGTCTATGTGGGCACCGACGGCGAACAAGGCACGGTGCAATTGCTCGCCTTCGACGCCTTGCACGACCTGGCCCTGATCAAGCTGGTGCCCAATGCCAAGGGCGCGGTCGCGCCGCATGCGCGCACCCCGCTCACCTTCCGGCCGCGCGCATCGACAGTGGCGCGCGGCGAACGCATCTATTCGCTCGGTTATCCGCTCGATGTCGGATTCGCGTTGCACGAAGGCACTTACAACGGCCTGGTCGAACGCAGCTTCTATCCCAACATCTTTTTCGGCGGCGCGCTCAATCCGGGCATGAGCGGCGGCCCGGCGGTCGATGCCAACGGACGCATCATCGGCATCAATGTCGCGGCCCGCATCGACGGCCAGTCGGTGAGCTTTCTGGTGCCGGCCGAATACGCCGAAGACCTGCTCGCGCGCTCGCGCGATGCCAAGCCGATCACCCAGGCGGTCTACCCCGAAATCACGCGGCAATTGCTGATCCATCAAGACCAGCTCACCGCGCGCCTGTTGGCGATGCAATGGCGCGACTCGGGCCATGAGCGCTACAACATCCCGGTGCCGCAGGAAGATTTCATGCGTTGCTGGGGCCGCAGCACGCCGGCCG
Source organism: uncultured Derxia sp. (assembly GCA_963977835.1). GTDB lineage: Bacteria > Pseudomonadota > Gammaproteobacteria > Burkholderiales > Burkholderiaceae_E > CAXBRX01. The sequence continues at coordinate 2,225 of CAXBRX010000379.1, read as the reverse complement.
AGACCAAAGGCCTGCAATTCGAACGCTCGGATTGCGAGATGAACAATGAAGTCTTCGTCAGCGGCCAGTTGCGCACCGGCGGCTTCAGCGCGCGGCATGAGGCCTACGACGGCAGCAAGCTGGGCACGCTGCGGTTTGCGCGCCAATACTCGAACAGTTTTCGCAACGAATGGTTCGGCGGCGACCGCCAGCGCACGCCGCCGCAATGCCATGAGCGTTACGTCGACCGCGACGGCCTGCCCTTGCGCGTGGTCACCTGCATGACGGCCTATCGCAAGCTGCACGGCCTGTACGACCTGAGCGTGCTGGTCGCGACGCTCGACGAGAACCAGATGGGCGCGCAAGGCCGCATGGATGTGCACGGCGTGAGCTTCGACAACGCCATCAAACTCACCGATCATTACCTGCGAGGCTACGGATGGAAGAACGCCTCGCACTGATCGAAATCCTCGAGCGCGACGGCAGCGTGCATGCACGCGTGCCCGTCACCGCCTGGCCGGTGCGCCTGGGGCGCGGTTTCGATTGCGAGGTCGTGATCGACGATCCGCATCTGGCCGCGCAACACGCCGTCCTCGACCTCGACGCGGACGGCCGCCTGTGCGTGCAGGCCCTGCCCTCGATCAACGGCCTGCGTCTGGGCGCGCAAGCACTCGCCGGTGGCAGCACGCAAGCGCTGCCCATCGACGGCCTGCTGACGCTGGGCGCCACCCGCGTGCGCGTGCGCCGGGCCGGCGAAGCGCTCGCGCCCGAAAAGCCGCTGGGCCGGGTGCGCGTCGTGCAATGGCGCACGATCGGTCTGCTGGCCTTGTTGTTGATGCTGGTGCTGATCGGCGAACAATGGCTCGATGCCGATCCGGGTCAGAAATTCTCGGACTTCGTGATGCCCTTGCTCGGGGTGCCGATGATGGTCACCGCCTGGAGTCTGATGTGGGGCCTGGGCTCCAAGCTGTTCCAGCGCCATTACGTCTTCCTGCCGCATCTGCGTCTGGCGTTGTTGTTCAGCCTCGTCATCTATGCCGCGGGCGAATTCCTGCCTGGCCTCGCCTTCGCCTCCGGTTGGGCCTGGCCGAGCCGCATCGAGTCGCTGGTGCAGACCGCCTTGGTGCTCGCATTGGTCCATGCGCATCTGAGCCTGGTGCTGCCGAATTTGCGGCGCATGTTCGCCATCGCCGTCGGTCTGGTTTTTGCCGTCGGCTTGTCGCTGGGCGCCTTCGTCAATCTGCAAAAGCAGCACCGCTTCTTCGGCGAGCTGTACACCGCGACCCTCGGGCCGCCCGCCTTGCGTCTGGCGCCCACCGTCAGCGTCGAGCGTTATCTGGAAGAAACCAAAACGCTCAAGGCCGCGCTCGACCGTCATGCGAACGACGACGAGGAAGACGCTGACGAAGGCCTGGAAATCGACGACGAGTGACGGCGCGCGGGCATAATCGCCCGCATGACCACGCCCACCGCCCTAGCCTTCACCGTCGATCGACTCATCGCACTGCCGCGCGTCGGAAATGTCGCGCCCTCGCCTTGCGGCACCTGGGTCGCCGCTGCGGTGCAGCGCCTCGATCTCGACGGCGCCAAATACGTCAGCGACCTCTGGAAAATTCCGCTCGATCCGGCGCAGACGCCGGAGCAGCTCACACGTGGCGATTGCAAAGACACCGCGCCGTGTTTCCGGCATGACGGCGCGCTGGCGTTCCTGTCGAACCGCAAACCCAACGACCGCAAGCCCGACGACGACGCCGACAAGCGCATGCAAGTCTGGCTGCTGCCGGCCAATGGCGGCGAGCCGATGCAACTCACCGACGAGCCGCTCGGCGTCGATGCGTTTCATTGCGCGGCACACGCGTCGCGCCTGGTGCTGATGACGCCGGTGCTGCCGGGCGTGGCGCCCGACGCGCAGCGCGCGACCCTGGCCGAGCGCAACAAGCAAGGCCCGAGCGCGATGCGCTACACGCGCCAGCCGGTGCGCTATTGGGACCATTGGCAAAGCGACGAAGCGCGCGGCCCGCATACGCATTTCATCCTGATCGAGGCCGACGGATCGCGCCGCGATCTCACGCCCGATGCCGTGCGCCAACTCGCGGTGGAACCCGGATTCGACCTGTCGGCCGATGGCCGGCGTGCGGTCTGCACCTGGACCTCGGTCGGCGTCGATCGCATCGAGAACAAGGCCTTGCGGGTCTTCGACCTCGACGCCGGCACCGACCGCCTGATCGGTGTCGAATCGCAGGTGT
>CAXBRX010000378.1:0-3523 GCA_963977835.1 uncultured Derxia sp. | reverse complement strand
CGATGGTGCCGATGTCATGCGCCTTGAGCGCCGCCATGTGTTCGGGCAGATCGCGGCGCGCGAGGATGCCGCCATGGATCTTCGGATGCAGGGTCTTGACGCGGCCATCGAGCATTTCGGGAAAGCCGGTGTAATCGGCCACCTCGGTCACGGGCACGCCTTGTTCGGCGAGCAGTTTGGCGGTGCCGCCCGTGGACAGAATGCGCACGCCGAGCGCCGCGAGGTCGCGCGCAAAATCGACGATGCCCGTCTTGTCGGAAACCGAAATCAATGCCTGCTGGATCACTGCGTTCTCCTGTGTGGGATGGACTGGCGCTGCGTCAGAGCAGGCCGTGCTGCTGCAGCTTTTTGCGCAGCGTGTTGCGATTGATGCCGAGCATCTCGGAAGCGAGCGACTGGTTGTTCTGCGCGCGCTTCATCACCGATTCGAGCATCGGACGCTCGACGGTCAACATGACCATGTCGTAGATGCGCGTGGGCGTTTCGTCGCCGAGATCGCGGAAATATTTTTCGAGACTGCGCGTGATGCACTCTTCGATGGTGTTCTTGCTCATGCTGCAAGCGACTCCGGTATTGAGTTGGTATAGGGCAGGGGCGCGTCATGGGCGCCGAGCCCGTCGAGAAAATCGGCCACTGCAGCGCATTGGGCTGCGGTGGCCTCCAGGGTGTTCATGCGGGCGCAGAACAAAGCGCCGCCGGGCAGGTCGCGCACATACCAGCCGATGTGTTTGCGCGCGGTGCGCACGCCCAGGTATTCGCCGTAGAACGCGTAATGCTCGGCCAGATGGTCGAGCAGTGCCGCGCGCACCTCGCCGATGGACGGCGGCGCAAGCCGCGTGCCGGTGGCGAGGTAATGCGCGATCTCGCGAAAAAGCCAAGGCCGCCCTTGTGCCGCGCGGCCGATCATCAGCGCATCGGCACCGGTCTGGTCGAGCACGGCGCGCGCTTTCTCGGGGCTGTCGATGTCGCCGTTGGCGACCACGGGAATCGACACCGCCGCCTTCACCTGCGCGATGGTGTCGTACTCGGCCGCGCCCGCATACAGATCGCAACGCGCGCGGCCGTGCAGGGTCAGCATGGCCACGCCCGCGTCTTGCGCGAGGCGTGCGATGCGCAAAGCATTGCGGTGTTCGCGGTCCCAGCCGGTGCGCGTCTTGAGCGTGACGGGCACGTTCAGCGGTGCGCAGGCGGCCACCACCGTGTCGAGGATGCGGCCGACGAGTGCTTCGTCGCGCAACAAGGCCGAGCCCGCCGCAACGTTGCAAACCTTCTTGGCCGGGCAGCCCATGTTGATGTCGATGATTTGCGCGCCGCGGTCGATGTTGTAACGCGCGGCCTCGGCGAGCAATTGCGGATCGGCACCCGCGATCTGCACGGTGCGCGGCGCGGCTTCGCCATGATGATCGAGCCGGCGCATGGTCTTGTCGGTGCCCCAAAGCCTGGGGTTGGACGCCGTCATTTCGCCGATCGCATGGCCGGCGCCGAAACGGCGGCACAGCGTGCGGAATGGCCGGTCGGTCACGCCCGCCATCGGCGCCACGAACAAGTCGTTCGCGGTTTCGTACTGGCCGATTCGGACGGTGCGATGCATTGCGGTCAGCCAGTGTCGAGTTGGGGAAATGAAGAATGCGTGCGGCGCGATGCCGGTCGCGCAAACCGCGGCTTGAAGCCGCCAGCCGTTTGCGAGGGTGCGCATTTTATACGCAATCGCACATCCCCTTTCCGGGGGAGAACCCGCGTCAGTCGCGTACGCCGAACATCATCTGGCGCGCGAGCGCGCTGCGCAATGCTGGCGCGAGGTCGAGCGCGAGCAGGCCGAGCCCGGCCGCATGGCGCAAAGGCGGGAAAGGCAAGGCGAAACCGCGCGCCAGGCTGTCGGTGATGCGCACCGTGGCCCAGCGATCGGTACGGCGCGCGGCGCGCATGTGGGTGATCGCTTCGGGCGTTGCACCATGCCGCGCGATGGCTTGCGCCAGGCCGTAGGCATCGCGCAGGCCGAGGTTGAGTCCTTGCCCCGTGACCGGATGCAAGGCCTGGGCGGCGTTGCCGATACGCACCACGCGCGCCTCGTCGTCGGGTTGGCGCACCAGCCCCAGGGCATAGGCGTGCGCCGGTGTTGCGCGCAGGAAACGTCCGGCGCGGTGTCCGAAGGCGGTTTGCAATTGCGCGAGGAAATCGGCTTCGCCCAAGGCGGCGATCTGTTCGGCGCGCTCGGGGCGTTCGCACCAGACCAAGGCATAGCGCATGGGTTCGGGCAAGGGCAACAAGGCCACCGGGCCGTGGGCGCCGAAGCGTTCGTAAGCGATGCCACCATGACGGCGGTCGGCGTCGATCTCGCTGATCACCGCGCTTTGGCCGTAATCGCGGCGCACCAAGGCTGCGGGCGCGGCGCCGGCACGTTGGAACAAACCGCCTTCGGCATGGACCGCGATGGCGGCCTGGGGCGCGTCGGCATTCGTCGCAGCGTCTGCGGGTGTCGTGGCGCCATCGGCGTCGGTCGCCAAGGTCCAACGCACGCCGTCCGGCGAGGCTGCGCAGGTTTGTACCGCCACCGGCCGGCGCACCTGCACGCCGCTGCGGGCAAGCGCCGTGCCCAGCACGCGCATGAGTTCGCCGTAGCGCACCACCACGCCATAGGCGGGCACATCGTCATCGCGCGCATCGAGCACGGTGCGGCCCAGATGGCCGATTTGCGAGACATGGATGCGCGTGATCGGCGCCGCGGCGAGTTCGTCCATGGGCGCGACGCGTGCGAGCAATTGCAACGACCCGGCCGAAAGCGCGATCACGCGCGGATCGGTGCGCGCTTGCGCTTCGCTTTGCCGGTCGAGCACCAGCAGGCGCTCGGGCCGCGCGGTCGTGGCGGCGGTCCACAAGGCCAGCGCGGTGCCGACCGGTCCGCCGCCGAAAATCGCGATGTCGTAAGGAAAGGCGCTCATGGGGCGACTCGTGGATGGACAGGGCGCCGTCAGGCGGTCGGCAAGTCGAGCGCGGCGGTCCGCATCCAGCGCTCGATGTCGTCGACCGTGCGCGGCGCCTCGTCGGTGATGATCTCGCTGCCGTGCGCGGTGACGATCGCGTCGTCTTCGATGCGCACGCCGATGTTCCAATAGGCCTCGGGGATGTCTTCGGATGCGCGCAGGTACAGGCCGGGCTCGATGGTCAACGCCATGCCCGGGCGCAACAAGCGCCAGGGCGCCTCGCTGGCAGGGGCAGCACCGTTGATCGCTGGTGCCGCGACGGCTTCGCGATACGCGCCGACATCATGCACGTCGCGCCCCAGCCAATGGCTGGTGCGATGCATGTAAAACGGTTTGTACGCACCCGATGCGATCACTTCCTTCACATCGCCCGAGCACAGGCCGAGGTCGATCAAGCCTTGGGCGAGCACGGCGAGCGCAGCCTGATGCGGCGCGTCGAAGGTCTGGCCCGGCGCGATCGCCGCGATGGCTGCGGTCTGCGCGGCGAGGACGATTTCATAGACCGCGCGCTGCGCCTTCGAGAACCGGCCATTGACCGGGAA
>CAXBRX010000377.1:0-3557 GCA_963977835.1 uncultured Derxia sp. | reverse complement strand
CCTGCAGGGTTTTGGTGCCGGTCGAGATGATGACCTTGCCGCCCCACAACAACGCCGGCACCAGATAGGCGAAGGTTTTACCCGTGCCCGTGCCGGCCTCGGCCACGAGGCAAGCCTGACCCTCGATCGCCTCCGCGATGGCCGCAGCCATCTCGACCTGGGCGGCCCGTTTGCGATAGCCGACGGCAGCCGCGGCGATCGGTCCGTCTTCGGCAAACAGACGTTCGATGTCGCGCGCGCGTTCAGACACGGGCTGCGCCATCGGCGCCCCCGCTTCATCCACCAAGGAAGACTTCGGCATTCCCGCGTTTATGGCAGCAACTCCACGCGGACCTGGACATGCATGCGCGCCTGCATGTCGGCGCCGGCACTGCTGGCCATCCGATCGGAAGCGCCCAGATCGATCCATTCGCCCAGGCGGCCGGACGCCTGGGTCGACAAACCTTGCGAGCGGATCTCGCCTTGTGGCCCGAAGCTCGCATGCTCGGGTTCGATGTCGAGCAGGACCGTATCGCCGCTCACACGCGCCACCACATAGACCGAGGTCGCCGCCTCGACCGGCGTCGCGACCACGCCGACATTCGTGCCGTTGGCGCCGCCGTTCGCGTTGCCGTTGACCACCACGGTCGGCGTCATCCGGGTTTCGCCGACATGGATCAAGGCCCGCGCCCCATCAAGCGTCTGGATGCGTTGTTCGATCGCGGCATCGGAACGGTCGGCCTGGGCGCTGCCGGCCACCGTGACCACCGTACCGGCCGGGGAGACACGCGCGCCGGTTTGAATCTGGACCCGGGACGAAGCGCCGGCATCGATCTGCCGCACCGAGATCATCAATCGCCGTGGAGCGACATCGAGTTCGGCCACCATGCGCCTGACCTGGGCCAGGGTTGCAGCGTCGGCGCGTACGAACAGTTTGAAGCCGGTGCCGGTCACCGCGCCGCGCGTGCCGACGATGGCTTGCACGCTCGGCAGCACCTGGTCGGCCGGCCGGTGCTGCAGATCGATGATCTCCAGATTCTGCGCAAACGCGGCCCCGCCGACGCCCAAGGCGAGCGCCAATCCCAGCGCCAAGCGCGCCAAACATCGCGTCAGATCATGAAACAAGGAGGATTCCCTCGATTCGAAGGTGGGATGTGAAGCCGATCACAGCCGCTCAGGCAGCCGTCATGCTGGAATATCCGGTGTAAGTTGTATTTGCAGCCAGGTGATTTGGTCTTTGATCTGCAATTTGCGCTTTTTCAGCCGTTTGATCTGCAATTCATCGCGCACGGCAAGCGAAGACAATTGCTCGATGACCTGATCGAGGTCCCGATGTTCAACCTGCAGCTCGATGATTCTTTTGGCGATAGCGTCGAGGTCTTTTTGCACTAACCCACTCCCGGGTTCGATGGCGTCCGTCTGTCGATTCCGGCCGCGCTACTACTATGTTGGTTATCTCGACACCCCAAGCCCAATCCGCCGGCCGTGCTGATCAACCGACGCCATCAAGCCTAGCCCGAATGTCCGCTTCTCCTGCCCCCTCACGCTATCGCATTTCCGCATGCATCGGGCAGCATTTGGGCGACCGATCCGAGCAACAGGACCGCGCCGGCATCTATACGAGCAAGCGTACCGCGGGCTGCATGCTCGCCGTGGTTGCCGACGGCATGGGCGGACGTACCGGCGGGGCCTTGGCCGCCGAACAGGTCATCACTACGGCGAAAGGCCTGTTCGAGGAATTCAACCCGGCCAATCAATCGGTCACCGATCTGCTGACCGAAATTATCCGCGATGCGCACACCATCATTCAACTGACGGCAGCCACTGCTGAAAAAGAACCACACAGCACCATCATCGCCATGGTGCTGCAGCCCGGCCAGGTCAATTGGGCGCATGTCGGCGATTCGCGGTTGTATTACTTCAAGGGCGACCGCCTCGAATTCCGCACCACCGACCATTCCTATGTCGAGCATCTGGTGCAGACCGGCAAGCTGGCGCGCGAAGCGGCCGGCACCCATCGCATGGGCCATGTGCTGACCAGTGCCCTGGGCACCGACAAGCCGCCCGTCATCGATTTCGGCGAAGCGCGCAATCTGGCGGCCGGCGACGGCTTTTTGCTGTGTTCGGACGGCTTGTGGCATTACTTCACCGACGAAGAGCTCGGCCGCACGGTCGCCAACGGCTCACCGCGCAAAGCGTCCGAAACCTTGATCGAAAACGCCCGCTACCGCGCTCGCGGCAAGGGTGACAACTGCACCTTTGCGATCGTCAAACTGACCGATCCGCTGTCCGAGACCCAGGCCTGAGCCTCTGGCCGGATACCCGGCCAACCAAAGGGCTCATTGCGGCGGATTGACCGCGCCACCCGTCGTACTGCCGGCCGCAGCCGCGCCTGCGGCCGCAGCAGCGGGCGGCTGATTGCCCGCACTCGCCTCGCGCGCCGCACGTTCGGCGCGGCGTTGGGCCAACTCGGCGCGGCGCTGTTGCGCGGCGCGCTGCTTGTCCTGATAGGCGCGCACATTCTCGGCGCGTGCCGCGGGTGCCGCATCCAACCCGCTCGGTTGCGCGGCCTGCTGGATCTTCGCTTGCTGCCGCGCGGCCGCTTCTGCCGCCTGGGCGGCGCGTTGCGCTTCCTGCGTCTTGGCATCGGCCTCGCGCTGCGCGGCTTCCTGGCGGCGGCGCTCGAAATCGGCCTGGGTGCGCTCGCGGTCCTGGGCCAGCCGCGCATCGTCCTCCTGGGCCTGCTTCAGCGCTGCCTGCCGGTGCTGTTCATGTTCGGCGTCCTTGGCCCGGCGCAAATAGCGGTTGGCTTCCACCTCGACGCGTTTGATCTGCGCCTGTGCCGCCCGCAATTCGCTCTCGACATCCTTGACGCAGCCGGTGACGAAAAACCGGCTCTGACATTGCACTTTTTGGTCGTAGGCCGCCCATTCGGCGCGCGCGTTGGCCTCCGAGACCTCGGACAATGCGGCCTGGGCCTGAGCCTCGCTGCGGATGGACGCCGGCGGAAACCGCGTGCTCAGCGCCGTTGCGGGCGCTGTAATGGACACGTCCTCGGCATGGATTTGCACGCCGACTCCGAGGAGCGACGCCAAGAAAAACAGCCGGAACGCTGTGGCAGAATGCGCGCCTTTCATTGCAGCCGGGGTCGAATAGGAATGTCGGACAAGACGCATGCGAACGAGATCGAGCGGCGGATTATCGCCCAGATTGCCGAGGAACTCTCGGTGCGCACCGAGCAGGTCGGCAACACGGTGCAATTGCTCGACGAAGGCGCGACCGTGCCTTTCATCGCCCGTTACCGCAAGGAAGTCACCGGCAGCCTCGACGACACGCAATTGCGCAACCTGGCCGAGCGTCTGGTCTACCTGCGCGAACTCGAAGAACGCCGCGGCGCGATCCTCGCGATCCTGAACGACGCCATCGTCAACACGACGGCCCTCTACGATTACGCGCCGCGCCCGGCCGCGTCGATGGTGGGCTGGTTCGCCGCGAAACGCGCCGGGGGATTCCCGGTACTGGGCATCGAGGACGGGCAGGGCATGCTCCTCGGCTTCGCGAGCTACGGCACGTTCCGG
>CAXBRX010000376.1:0-3579 GCA_963977835.1 uncultured Derxia sp. | reverse complement strand
ACTTCGCCGCCTTGCGGAATGCGGGCCAAACAAAACGGCACAGGCTCACCACCAATGACCAAGACGCGTTTGTCGCCGTGTTCGATTTCGGGAATGAACTTTTGCACCATCACCGTTTGGGTGCCATCGCGGTTGAGCGTTTCAATGATGCCGCCCAAATTCAAACCATCGGCTTTGACACGAAAAATGCCCATGCCGCCCATGCCGTCGAGCGGCTTGAGGATGATGTCGCGCTGTTCGGCATGAAAAGCGCGGATGCGCGCGGCGTCGCGCGTCACCAGCGTCGCGGCGGTGAAATCGCTGAACTCGCTGATCGCGAATTTCTCGTTGTGGTCGCGGATCGCACGCGGGTCATTGAACACGCGTGCGCCCTGGGCCTGGGCACGTTCGAGCATCCAGGTGCTGGTCACATATTCCATGTCGAACGGCGGATCCTTGCGCATCAGCACCGCGTCGAATTCCGCGAGCGGCCCATCGATCCATTCGCAATGCCGATACCAATCGGCGCGCGGACCATGCGGTTCGCTGTCGTGCGCAACGCCCGTCAATTCGATGCGCTGCGCGCGCGCGACCACGCGGCCGCGTTCGAGCGCGAGATCGGATTGCGCGAGCTGAAACAGCACATGGCCGCGCCGCGCGGCCTCTTCCATCATCGCGAAGGTCGAGTCCTTGTAGATGCGGAAGCTGTCGAGCGGGTCGGTGATGAATGCGATGCGCACGCGCGCTCCTTCAGAACACCGGCTGCGCCTGCGGCGCTTCGTCCTCGATCCGGTTCGGATCGGTCATCTCGAGCTCGAGCGCCGCCGCGAGCAAGGACAATCGCGCGACCACGCCGTACATGTAGAACCGGTTGGGCGCGGCATCGCCGGCGCGCGCGCTGCAATTGGGCACATTGCAGCCGCATTCGAACGGCAAGGGCACGAATTGCATGCCGGGCGCATTGAGGTTCTCGTCGGCACCGCGTTCGGCATGCACGCGATAAAAACCGCCGACGACGTAATGGTCGATCATGTAGACGACCGGCTCGGCGACCGCATCATTCACGCGCTCGATCGTGCGCACGCCTTCTTGCACGATCACTTCCGAGACTTGCAGGCCGTCCTTGACCACCGCCATCTTGTTGCGCGTCTTGCGGTTGAGGTCGCGCACATCGTCGGGGCTTTTCACCGTCATCACGCCCATGCCGTAGGTGCCGGCATCGGCCTTGATCACGAGGTAGGGCTCATCGGCGATGCCGTATTCGCGATACTTGGCCTTGACCTTGGCGAGCATGCGCTCGACCGTGTCGGCCAATTGGTCTTCGCCTTGGCGGGCCGCGAAATCGACGCCATCGCATCGATCGAAATACGGGTTGATCAACCACGGATCGATGCCGAGCATGTCGGCAAAATCGGCGGCCACACGGTCGTAGGCGCCGAAATGCCGCGTCTTGCGCCGCACCGTCCAGCCCGCATGCAAAGGCGGCAGCAGGAATTGTTCGTTCAGATCGCGCAGGATCTCGGGCGTGCCGGCCGACAGATCGTTGTTGAGCAGGATCGCGCACGGATCGAAGCCTTCGAGGCCGAGCCGGTATTGCGAGCGCTTGAGCGGTTCGAGCGTCAGCGTGCGCGTGTTGCCGCCCGCCGAGTCGGGCAGATGAATCGTGGTCGGTTCGGTGATCTCGGGCGCGAGCGTGCCCAGGCGCACATTGAGCCCGGTCTGGCGCAGGATGGTCACAAGGCGCGCGACGTTCTGCAAATAAAACGTATTGCGCGTATGCCGTTCGGGAATCAGCAGCAGATTGCGCGCGTCGCAACAAAAGCGCTCGACCGCGGTCTGCGCGGCCTGCACCGCGAGCGGCAGCATGTCATCGCTGAGGTTATTGAATCCGCCCGGAAACAGATTGAGGTCGACCGGCGCGAGCTTGTAGCCCGCGTTGCGCAAATCGACCGAGCCATAGAACGGCGGGGTGTGTTCGGACCATTGCAGACGCAACCAGCGTTCGATGGCGGGGGTGGCGTCCAGAACCCGGCGTTCGAGTTCCAGGATTGGTCCAGGGTTCGCGGTAACAAGGTGCGGAACCATGGCGGCGTGCTCAAGCGTTAGGGATGGGCGCAGTGTAGCGCAGCGCTCATGTCATCCCGGCGCAAAACAAAAAAGGGCGCGGGTAATCCCGCGCCCCCAACTCGCTGCTGCTCGTTACCGGGCGATTGCGAACCCAGCCGCAACCGCCCTGAACCGATCAATAGTGGTAGGCAGATTCGCCGTGCGAGGTGATGTCCAGACCTTCGCGTTCCTGATCTTCGGGAACCCGCAGGCCGACGATCAGATCGGCGATCTTGAAGGCGATGAAGGCAGACACCGCCGTCCACACCACGGTCAGGCCAACGGCCTTGGCTTGCACCAGCAATTGCGCGCCGATGCCCGGGAAGCCGGTCTTGACCGTGACCCAGTCGACGACCGAGCCCGGCCCGCCGAGGTCGGGCGAATTGAAGATGCCGGTCATGAGGGCGCCGAAGATGCCGCCGAGGGCGTGCACGCCGAACACGTCGAGCGAATCATCCGCACGCAGCAGCTTCTTGAGGCCATTGACGCCCCACAGGCAGACCAGACCGACCGCCGTGCCGATGACGAAGGCACCGGGGATGCCGACGTTGCCGGCCGCCGGGGTGATCGCGACCAGACCCGCGACGGCACCCGAAGCAGCACCCAGCATCGAGGGCTTGCCCTTGAGCAGCCATTCGCCGAAGGTCCACGACAACACCGCGCAGGCCGTGGCCAGGAAGGTGTTGATGAACGCCAGACCAGCGGTACCGTTGGCTTCGAGGGCCGAACCGGCGTTGAAACCGAACCAGCCGAACCACAGCAGCGAAGCACCGATCATGGTCATCGTCAGGCTATGCGGCGTGAAGGCTTCCTTGCCGATGCCGATGCGCTTGCCGAGCATGTAGGCGCCGACCAGGCCGGCCACACCGGCGTTGATGTGCACGACGGTGCCGCCCGCGAAGTCGAGCGCGCCCCATTGCCAGATCAGACCGGCGCGGGCCGCAACAGCATCGGCCACCGCGGCGCTCTTGAATTCATCCGGACCGGGCCAGAACCAGACCATGTGCGCGATCGGCAGATAGCTGATGGTGAACCAGATCACGGCGAAGATCAGGACCGCCGAGAACTTGATCCGTTCGACGATGGAACCGAGGATCAGGCAGACGGTGATCGCGGCGAAGGTGGCCTGGAAGGCGACGAACACCAGCTCGGGCAGCACGACGCCCTTGCTGAAGGTCGCAGCGTTCGAGTAGCTGCCATCAAGCGGGTTGAACGTGCCCTTGAGGAACAGACGATCGAAGCCGCCGATGATCGCGTTGTGCTCGGTGAACGCGAGGCTGTAGCCGTAGATGCACCACAACACCGTGATCAGCGAGAACACCACGAAGACTTGCATCAGCACCGACAGCATGTTCTTGGTGCGGACCAGACCGCCGTAGAACAAGGCCAGGGCCGGCACCGACATCAACAGCACGAGGGCGGTCGAGGTCAGCATCCAGGCCACGTCGCCCTTGTTCGGGGTCGGCGCGGGCGGCTCAGCGGCCGGCGCAGCAG
>CAXBRX010000375.1:0-3590 GCA_963977835.1 uncultured Derxia sp. | reverse complement strand
ATCCACTCGTGACTGGAGTTCAGACGTGTGCTCTTCCGATCTCATGCGCGGCCCGGATAATCGGGCGCAGCAAAATCGCGAGGATTGAAGGCATGGACAAGCGCGCGCGCGGCTTCACGCTCATCGAAGTGATGGTGGTGGTGGTCCTGATGGGCGTGCTGCTCGCCACCGTCGCGGTCACGGCTTTCCCGGACGACGGCGCCAAGCTGCGCACCGAGGCCGACCGGCTGGCCCAGCTCTGGACCATCGCCCATGACGAAGCCCAGATCCGTGTCACGCCCTTGGTCTGGGAAGCCGACGGCAACGCGTTCCGCTTTCTGGCGCGCGATGGCAGCGAACTGGTCCCGGTCACCGACGACAATCTGTTGCGCGCGCGCCGCTGGGACGTGTCACCGATTCAGGTGACGCGGCTCGGCACGAATGCCGACACCGGCACCACCGCGACCGTGCGGGTGGCCTTCGCGCGCGGAGTTGCGCAAGACCCGTTCGCCGTCGAGCTGCGCTACAACGCGGCGCGCGCCGTGGTGCGCACCGACGGGCTCGGCAATTTCAGCGTCGACAATCCATGACCCGGCGCGCGCTCGGCTTCACCCTGATCGAAGTCCTGGTGGCCTTGGCCATCGTCGGGGTGGCGCTCGCCGCGACCATGCGCGCCTCGGGCGCGATGGTGGCCAACAGCGAAGCCTTGCGCATGAAGCTGTACGCGACCTGGAGCGCCGAGAACGCGCTGGCCGAAGCCAGGCTCGCCGGCACCATGCCCGATCTGGGGCAGCGCGAATTCGATTGCCCACAAGGCAAGGTCGCGCTGGTCTGCGTCGCGCTGGTCAAATCGACCGCCAACACGAATTTCCGGCGCATGGAAATCAATGTGTATTCCAATGCGTCCCACGAGTGGAAACTCGTGACCCTGGCCACGGTGCTCAGCAATGCGCGTTGACCACCGGACTGCCCGCGGCTTCACGCTGATCGAGATGCTGGTCGCGATCACCATCCTCGCGATCATCGCCTTGATTTCCTGGCGCGGGCTCGACGCGGTTGCGCGTTCGCGCGAGGCGGTGTCGGCCGAGATCGCGAGCCAGCGCAGCCTGCAGACCGTGTTCGCTCAGCTCGATGGCGATCTGCGCTTCGTCGCGCGCGACCCGGCCGCGGCCACGCGCTTGCCCGGCCTGCTGATCGAGGACGGCAATCTGGCCTTGTTGCGCCAGGCGCCATCGGTCGAGACCGGCGCCTTGCGTTACCAGCTCGTGCGCTATCTGGTGCGCGACCGCGCCCTGATCCGCCAGACCCGCAGCGTGACCACGCCGGCCGAGATCCAGCAGGTGCTCGCCGCGAACGATTGGCCCGATGCCGTCGAACAGGTGCTCGCGCGCGACATCGCAGATTTCCGCCTGCGCGTCTGGACTGCAGCGGGCTGGGCCGATCCGACCACCGACAATGCGACGGCGCTCGCCACCGCGCTCAGTCTGCCCACCCTGATGCAGCCGGGCGGCACGACCGACCTGAGCGGCGCGGGCGTCGAAGTGCGGGTCACGATGACCGATGGCCAGCAATTCGTGCGGGCCTTGCTGGTGCGGGGTTGAGATGCGAACCGCGACGCGCCTTCCCGATCGATGTTTCAAGCGCCACCGCAACCGCGGGGTGGCGGTGGTCACGGCCTTGCTGATCGTCGCGCTCGCCACCCTGGCTGTCACGGGCGTGATGTGGCGCCAGCAAATGCAGGTGCGCTCGGTCGAAAACCAGATCAATCTCGCCGAAACCCGCTGGCTCGCGCGTGGCGCCATCGATTGGGCGCGCACCATGTTGTTATACGACGCGCGCAAATCGAACGTCGACCACTACGGCGAATTCTGGGCCGTGCCGATGTCGGACACCAAGGTCGCCGATGCCGAGGACGGCGGTCTGCGCGATGGCTATTTGTCGGGCCAGATCATCGACGAACAAAGCAAGTACAACCTGTTGAATCTCGCGCTCAAAGGCGAGATCGACGAGACCGAACTCGCGCATCTGAGCGCCTTGCTCGAAGTGCTGGGCGTGGACACTGCGCTCGCCCGGCCGATCGCCCAGGCCGTGGCCGACACCGAGATGCAGCCCACGGCCGATGCCGAGACCGCCTTGCCCAAGGCTTTGCCGATGATGCTGCCCGACGATCTGCTGCGCGTTGCGGGCATCGATGCCGCGACCATCGACCGACTGCGCGACCGCATCACCTGCCTGCCGCGCGTGGGCACCGAGGCCATCAAGGTCAACCTCAACACCGCAAGCCCCGAAGTGCTGCATGCGATGGTGCCGCAACTGACCTTGCAACAAGCCCAGACCTGGGTGGCGCAACGCGACCAGACGGGGATTTACGCGTCGGACACCGCCAATTTTCAGACCCAGGCCAAGGCGGTCGGCGCCAATCTGGAAGCGTCCGATCTGACCCATGTGGACGTGCAGACGTCGTTTTTTCGCGTGAAAGGCAGCATCCGCTACGATCGCGCGCTCGTCAGTCTGGAAGCCTTGGTCTATCGTCTAGCCCAGACCCAAACCCGGGTGCTCTGGTATCAGGAGTATTGATTCGATGAGCTTGTTGCGCATCCAGCTCGATGCCGATCTCGATCTCGCCGCGTTCGACGCCGATGCGGCGCTGCTCGCGCACCCGTTTGCCTACGCGACCATCGGCCGCGGGCAGGGCGGTTTGCGCGCCACCGCGGCCTTGGGCGACATGCCGACTGCGGTCGGCCTCGAAATCCTGCTGCCGGCCCCGGTGGTGCGCATCGTGCGCGTCAAGCTGCCGCGTGTGACCGGCCCGGCCTTGCGGCGCGTGCTGCCCAATCTGGTCGAAGACAGCGTGGTCGGCGACATCGCCGATTGCCATCTGGTCCCGTTGCCCGGCCTCGCGGCCGATGGCCTGCGCGATGTCGCGGTGGTCGATCGCGCCTGGATGCGGCTGGCCCAGCGCATCGTCCAATTGCGCCGCGCCCGTTCGGCCTGCGTGATTTCCGAAGCCATGCTCGCGCCTTACCAGCCCTTCTTGTGGGTGCAAGGCCAGCGCGGCTATTTGCGGCATCTCAAGGGTGTGTTGCCTTTCGTTGTCCCCGACGGCGTCGAAGTGCCGGCCGAATTGCGCCTGGCGCGCGGCCTGCTCGGCAGCGGTCCCGTCGAAACCGGCGGGCTCGGCCCCGACCTCGCCGCGCATTGGGCCCGGGCGCTCGATGTCCAATTGGCCGGATCGAGCTGGACCTGGGTCGATGCGCCGGCCGTCGATCCGAGCTGGTCCTTGTTGCAATTCGAGTACGCGCGCGGCGTGCAGACCGGCGAATCGCCGCTGCGTGCCTGGCGCTGGCCGCTGATTCTGGCCGGCGCCTGCCTGGCCGTGGCCGTGATCGGCCTCAACCTCACCTGGTGGAAGCTGGCGCGCGAGCGTGACGATTTGCAGGCGCACATCCAGGCCGATGCGAAGGCCGCGTTTCCGACGCTCAATCTGTCGATCGATCCGCTCGGCCAAGCCAAGCGGCAGGTGGCGCTCGCCACCGGCGGGCGCGAGGACGCGGAGGCCCGGATCCGGGAGCTCGCGGCGGCCGTGTCCCGTCTCCGCGACGTCGTCCTCC
>CAXBRX010000374.1:0-3597 GCA_963977835.1 uncultured Derxia sp. | reverse complement strand
GAAATCGCGGCAGGCGCCGGCACTCGCACGGCGTGGGCCCGACAGCCCGGCTGCGACGCAACCGCCGATGGTCGCGCCGGTGGCGGGCAGCAAGGAAGCGGCGCCCTGCCCGTGCGCACGCCACCATTGCGCGATCGCCGCGCCATGCGGGGGTTCGAAAGCCAGCATCTGGCCTTGGGCCGCGAGCGCCGCTTCGATCTCGGCCAGCGGCGTGCCGCAACGCGCGGTGATGACGAGCTCGCTCGGCTCGTAATCGACGATGCCGCGATAGGCCGAGACATCGACGACCGTCGCGCCGCGCGCCACCTCGGCGGTCGGCGTCTCGCCATACCAATCCTTGGTGCCGCCGGCGCGGATGCGCACCGGGCGTTTGGCATTCGTGGCACTCCAGACCACGTCCTTGAGCAGATCGAGCATCGCGGGCCTAGAAACGTTCGAGTTCGGCAAACGGCAACCGCCCGCCCACGACCTTCATGCGGCCGTATTCGGCACAACGATGCAGGCTGGGCACGCCTTTGTCCGGATTGAGCAGCCCCGCCGGGTCGAAGGCGCGCTTGACGCCGAAGAAGCGTTCGCGCTCGGCCTCGTTGAATTGCACGCACATCTGGTTGAGCTTTTCGAGCCCGACGCCATGTTCGCCCGTGACGGTGCCGCCGAGCGCGACGCTGAGTTCGAGGATCTCGGCACCGAAAGCCTCGGCGCGATACACGGCCTCGGGATCGTTGTCATCGAACAAGATGAGCGGATGCAGATTGCCATCACCGGCATGAAAGACATTCGGGCAGCGCAAGCCGTATTTGCCTTCCATGGCCTGGATGGCGGTCAGCATTTCGCCCAGACGTTTGCGCGGAATGGTGCCGTCCATGCAGTAATAGGCCGGCGACACCCGGCCCGCGGCCGGAAACGCGTTCTTGCGTCCGGCCCAGAATTTGAGCCGCTCGCTTTCCGAATTGCTGACCGCGATGCGGGTCGCGCCGGCCGCGCGCAGCACTTCGCTCATGCGCGCGATCTCGTCTTCGACTTCTTCGGGCGTGCCGTCGGATTCGCACAGCAGGATGGCCGCGGCATCGACGTCATAGCCGGCATTCGCAAACGGCTCGACCATGCGCGTGGCCTGCTGATCCATCATTTCGAGGCCGGCCGGAATGATGCCGGCCGCGATCAGTGCCGCCACCGCATGGCAGGACGCGTTCACCTCGTCGAAGCTCGCCATCACGCAACGCGCGAGCGCGGGCTTGGGCACCAGCTTGACCGTCACCTCGGTGACCACGCCGAGCATGCCTTCGCTGCCGATGAAGGCCGCGAGCAGATCGAGCCCGGGCGCGTCGAGCGCGTTCGAACCGAATTCGACCGGCTCGCCGTCCATCAGCAAGGCGCGCACGCGCAACACGTTGTGCACCGTGAGGCCGTATTTGAGGCAATGCACGCCGCCCGAGTTTTCGGCGACATTGCCGCCGATGGTGCAGGCGATCTGGCTCGACGGGTCGGGCGCGTAATACAAGCCGTAAGGCGCCGCGGCCTCGGAAATCGCAAGGTTGCGCACGCCGGGCTGGACGATCGCGGTACGCGCCAACGGATCGAGCGTGAGGATGCGGTTGAACTTGGCCATGCCGAGCACCACGCCCTCGGCATGCGGGGTCGATCCGCCCGACAGACTCGTGCCCGCGCCGCGCGCCACCACCGGCACCTGCAAGCGGTGGCAGATGCGCAGCACTTCCTGCACCTGGCTTTCAGTCTCGGGCAGCACCACGGCGAGCGGCATCACGCGGATCATCGCGAGGCCGTCGCATTCGTAAGGGCGGGTGTCTTCAGGCTGATGCAGCACGCAATGCGCGGGCAGCGCCGCTTTCAACGCAGCCAGCAATGCCCCACGGCGCGCCTGATCGGGCACCGCACTGGGAAGATCGGCAGAAACATCGGGCACCGCGTTCATGCGCCGATGATACGACGCGCCCCTGGCGGGCGAAGCGCGTGCGAGCGGCGGGCTCAGGGTAAGCCTGAGCCGCGAAAACCCTGAGTCGCCTCAGGCCGCCGGGGCGGAACGGTCGCGTCCGGGCACGAGGTCGAAGGACGAGCGCGCCTGATAGACCTCGAACCAGCCGATGGCGAGCAGCACGGCCGACAAGGCATTGGTGAACAAGCCCAGCAGCGTGAGCACGGCCGCAGGCCAGCTCGACGTCGGATGCACGCGCAAAGCGATGCGTTCGCGTTGCAGGCGCACGAAGCCGAGCCCGAACAAGGCCAGGACGCTGGCGAGCATCCAGGACGCACCGTCGAACAGCCGCAAGCGCGGCAGGCCGGACGCGGCCCAGCCCAGATAACCGGCGGCCAGGACGATGACGCTGACGTAAGCGAGCCGCGCGACGCGCATCGAGCGCTCGGCGCTGGCAATGGCCCAGCCGGTCGGATTCGCTTTCATCACCATCTGATCACCTTGCCCGGATTCATGAGGTTGTTCGGGTCCAGCGTGTGTTTGAGACTGCGCATGAGATCGACCGCCGCTTCGCCATGTTCGACGACGAGAAAATCGATCTTGTGCATGCCGACGCCATGCTCGCCGGTGCAGGTGCCGTCCATTGCCAATGCCGTCGTCACGATAGCCTGATTGAGTCGTTCGGCCTCGCCGAGTTCCTCGGCGCTTTCAGGATTCGCAAGAATCGTGCAATGGAAATTGCCATCGCCCACATGTCCTAGTATCGGCGCAGGAAGGCCGGTAGTTGAAGTGATGCGTAACGTTTCCGTGATGCATTGCGCGAGTCGCGAGATCGGGACACAGACATCGGTGGTGAAACTGCGGCAGCCGGGGCGCAATTGCAGCATGGCGAAATACGCCTGGTGGCGCGCATTCCAGAGCCGGCTGCGCGCTTCGGGCGTGGTGGCCCAATCGAAATCCGCGCCGCCGTGCTCGTGTGCGATGTCCTGTAACAAACGCGCCTGTTCTTCCACGCCGGCCGGCGTGCCGTGGAATTCGAACAACAGCAAAGGCGCTTCGCGCAGGTTGGTCTTGCTGTAGGCGTTGACGGCCTTGACCGTCAGCGCATCGAGCAATTCGGCGCGCGCGACCGGCACCCCGAGCTGGATGGTCTGGATCACGGTCTGCACCGCGGCCTCCACGGTCGGGAAGCTGACCACCGCGGCTGAAATCGCTTCAGGCAGCGGATAGAGCCGCAAAGTGATTTCGGTGATGACGCCCAACGTGCCTTCGCTGCCGACGAACAGCCGGGTCAGGTCGTAGCCGGCGCTCGATTTGCGCGCGCGGCTGCCGGTGCGCAGCACGCGCCCATCGGCGGTCACCACGGTCAAGGCCAGGACGTTCTCGCGCATGGTGCCGTAGCGCACCGCATTCGTGCCCGATGCACGGGTCGCGGTCATGCCGCCGATCGAAGCATCGGCGCCCGGATCGATCGGGAAAAACAATCCGCTGTCCTTGAGCTGGGCATTGAGCGCCTTGCGCGTCATGCCCGCTTGCACGGTCACGGTCAGGTCTTGCGGATGCAGCGCCACCACCTGGTCCATGCGCGCCACGTCGATGGTGAGCCCGCCGGCCACCGCCAGTACATGGCCTTCGAGCGAAGACCCGGCGCCAAAAGGAATGAC
>CAXBRX010000373.1:0-3605 GCA_963977835.1 uncultured Derxia sp. | reverse complement strand
GGTTGCCGCCCGAGCACGGGCGGCGATCGATGGGAACACCATGCGGCATCCTCCGAAGTAGCGACTTGAACCAGACCCAAGCACCGGCATGCGCGAAGGCGCAGACCGGCGATACGAGGCGGTTCAGGGGCTAACGGCGCAGGACGGCGTAGGCGATGTACAGCGGGGGAGTGCCGGGTGGTGGCCCGGGGTCGCGCACGACCGGCAAGGGCAGGGCCGTGGCGGCGGTCGTCAGCTTGGGGCTGTGCATCGAGGCGATGCAGGCCGCCAAGGCGGAAGTGTCGAGCTGGAGCTGGGCGCTGGCCGACGTCTGGGTCTGGTCGCAATGCGCTTTGCACAGCGAGGAATCGGGCGCCGGGGTTTGATGCTCGTGCTGGTCAGCCGGCACTGCCTCGGCGACGTGATGCGGGCAGCACGGTTCGGCCACGGCGACCGGCGCCAGCGCTGCTGCCGCATCGAGCGCCATTTGGCAGGCGTGCGCGGCCAGCGCGCCTTGCATGAACAGCAAGGCGACGATGAGCAGGCGGGCAACGCGCCGGTGCCAAAAACGAATCGACATCCGCTTAGGCTAACCGAAACGCTGCCGCGCTGTCATCCGCCGCTGCGGGCATTGACCGGAACGAGTACGAGGGTATCGCCGCTTTGCTGGAGATCGAAGCCCGAGAGCACGCGCATGCCGAGCAGCGCATCGCCTTCGAGCACCGGCAGCGCGACCACGCGCACCTGCTGGAAGGCATAGGGGCCGACGCGCAATTGCCGCGCGACGAAGGCATAGCCCTCGACGGTGCCGTTGGCGGTGCGGTTGATGACCCGGTCGCCATGGGTGTAGCCCAGGCGCTGGGCGAAATCTTGCGAGACCGCGATCTCGGTCGCGCCGGTGTCGATCATGAAGCGCAAAGGCTGGTCGTCGATCGTGCCGTCGATGCGGTAATGCCCGTCGCGTTCGCGCGCGAGCACCAGACGGCCGTCGGAACTCATCGCCGTGGCCTGCGAAGGCATGGTGCCGTCGGTCTGCACGCTCGCGATCGGCTGGTCGCGGGTGGCGATCACCACGCCGGTCGGCTCGGGGCCGGGGTCGAGCAGCACGCTCAGGCGCGAACTCGCGACCAATTCGAGCGGGGTGGTGATCTCGATCTGTTGTTCGCGCACCAGGCGCTGGTCGCGCGCGCACCAGGCCGCGCCGCGCCGTAGCCGCCAGGGGAACACGCCGGTCGGCAAGGGCGCTTCCACGCTGGCGCCGGCCGGCACCGCGAGGCGTTGCGCCACTGCGGCTTCGGGGCCGAGGTCGATGATCCAGTCGTAGGCAGTGTGATTGACGAAGCGGGTGCGACTGGCACTGCCGGTCGGGGGCGGGGTCATCGGGCCGGCGCTCGGGAACGGGTCGGCGCAGGCGGTGAGCGTCGGCAGCAAGGAGGCTTCGCCGTCGCGGCGCGCCTGTTCGCGCTGATGGCTCCAGCGGTAGGCCGCGAAGATCAGGGCGGCGACGAGGATCCAGCCCAGCAGGGCACGAAGAGAACCGCGTTGGTGGCGTGGTAGGGCGCGCATATGCGATCGCATCCTACCCAAGCAAACCGCGCGCGGCGCGTGCGAAGCATCACGCGATGCGCGCTTGCAACGCTCAGACCAGGGCGCCGGGCGGGGTCGGTGCGCGCGTGCCGGCATCGCCGGCCGATTGTGCGATGTAGCGCGCCACCGCCGGCTTCTCGGGCCCGAGATGGAAGGCGTATTTGCGCTCGGTCAGCGCGACATCGGCCGCGGTGGCGCGGTCGAAGCGGCGCAGATGCTGGGCCCACGATTCATCGACGTAATACTCGATCCAGGTGTCGGGCTCGGCGGTGTCGCGCAACAATTCCCAGGCCAGCGCGCCATGCTGGAGCCGAAAACGCCGGCTTTCCTGCATCACCTGGGCAAACTCGGCGGCGCGCGCGGGGTCGATGCGATAACGGATCGTGACCATCACCGGGCCGTCGTGCGGATCGACCGCGAACGCGGTTTCGGGTTCTTTCCAGACCCGCGCCGGGCGCAGGTCTTCGCTCTCGGCGGTCTGAAGCTTGAAGCGCTGCACCAGCAACAAAGACAGCGCCGCCGCGACCGCGGCCGCAATCAGGCCGATGCGCAGTCCGAACGAGGACGCGACCTGACCCCAGATCGCCGCGCCGATCGCATTGCCGCCCATGAGCGCGGTCTGCATGATCGCCATGCCGCGTGCGCGCACCCAGTCGGGCAGGCCGAATTGCGCGACGATCAGCATCGCGTTGGCGACCACGATCCAGGCCATGCCGGCGACGAACATCGCGGGCAGCGCAAGCCAGACATCGGGCGCGAGCGCCACCGCAACCGTCATCGCCGCGTGCAGCAGCGTGCCGTAGCGGACCATCGCATTGCTGCCCATGTGGCGGCGCAGCCGGGTCATCGAAAGCGCCGCGACGATCGCGCCCGCGCCCATCGCGGCCAGCAGCACGGTGTAGGTGCCCGCGCCCGCGCCGGGATAGCTCTTGGCCACCACCGGCAACAAGGCGAGCAGCGCCGTCGATTGGGTGAAGAACACGAAGATGCGCAGCATCACCACGCGCAAGGGCGGCGATTGCGCGATGTATTGCACCCCGACGCGGATGGCGCCCAGGAAGCGCTCGGCCGGCAGCTTGCTGACCTCGGGCTTGCGGCGCCAGCGCATGATCGCGAAGCCGGCGGCGGTCGAGGCAACTGCATTGACGGCATAGACGAAAGTGCCGCTGGCCGCAGCCAGCATCGCGCCTGCGAGCATCGGGCCGACGATGCGCGAGACATTCATCGCGACGCCGTTGAGGCCTTGCGCGGCCGGCATCTGCGGGCGCGGCACCAGCTCGGGCATGATGGCCGAGAACACCGGCCAGCGCATCGCGAAGCCCACGCCGTTGGCGAAGGTGAGCACCAGCAGCAGATGCGGGCTCAGCGCACCGGTGACCGAGGCGGCGAACAACAGCACCGCGACGCCCGCGACCCAGAATTGCGTCGCCATGAAATACCGGCGCCGGTCG
Organism: uncultured Derxia sp.; assembly: GCA_963977835.1. Lineage (GTDB taxonomy): Bacteria > Pseudomonadota > Gammaproteobacteria > Burkholderiales > Burkholderiaceae_E > CAXBRX01. Next base: position 588 of record CAXBRX010000373.1, on the reverse strand, counting down.
AGGATGTCGGCCAGCGCGCCGCTCGGAATGCCGAGCAGGAATACCGGCGCGGCGGCGGCCGATTGCACCAGCGCGACCATGACCGGCGAATGCGTGAGCGAGGTCATCAGCCAGGCGGCCGCGACATCGTTCATGCCCATGCAGATGTTGGCCGTGACCCAGACGATCCAGAGCGTGCGGAAGGTCGGGATGGCGAGCGGCGCCCAGGCCGATGCGGTATCGACCGGACGCGCTGCCGGCGCAGCGGGGGAAGGCGTGGTCATGCCAAAACCGAAAGAATCAGGCCAGGCCCAGGGCAGCGATGCCGGCCCGCGCGATCTGCGCATCTTCGGGCGATTTCACGCCCGAGACGCCGACCGCGCCGATCACCGTGCCGTCGGCGAGGGTGACGGCCTCGCCGCGCTGCAGCTGTCCGTACAGCGGGCCGTCGGGCACGCCGAGCTCGCGCGCGCGGTCGACGTCGAAGCGGCCCGGGCGGTCGTCCTCGATCAGCGCCCAGCCCACGCTCTTCACGCGATGGCGGGTGCCGATCGCCTCGAGGCGGTAGTCGCCGCTGGCGACCTCGCCGCCCGGCTCGACCTCGACGAC
>CAXBRX010000372.1:0-3606 GCA_963977835.1 uncultured Derxia sp. | reverse complement strand
CTGGGACGCTGGTGCGTGCTGAGGCCGATCGCAATCGCGACGGCAAGGCGGACCTGATCACGCATCACGGTTCCGACGGCCAGATCGAATCGATGGATTCGGACGACGATTTCGATGGCCGTTTCGAAACCATCACCGAATACCGCGACGGGGAACCGGCGTTCGCCCGAACAGACGCCGATGGCGATGGCTATGCCGAGCGCTATCTGCGGTATGTCGACGGCGTGCTGCGTTCACGCGAATTCATCGACAAGGGCACGGGCCGGGCTGTGCGCGTCGATGACATCCGTCTGGACGAGGTGGTGCGTGCCGACCTCGACACCGACCATGACGGTGTGCTCGATACCCGGGTGTACTTCACGCCCTTGGGCGAAGTCGCGCGGCGCGAAGCGCTGCCGCATTGAATCGCGGGCTGGCAGGCCACATTTTTGGATGGGTATCCGATGGAATTGACGATTGCTTTGGCGGTGGTGGTGCCGTTGGTCTTGGCGACTGGCATGGCCTGGAGCGCATCGCGCCGCAAGGCTTTGTATTGGTCCGACGGGCTGCTGGTCGTGGGCGCGCCCTTGCTCGTATTTTTCTCCGGAACACTCCTCAACGCGCGGCATCCCGACGTGGTGTCGCTGACCCTTGCTTGGTGGTTGCTATGGGCCTTCGCTGTGGTCGTGCTGACTGTGCGCGTGCTTCTGCTCGATCGCTTCATCCGGCAATCGCGTGCCACCTCGATCGTCCTCATGAGCTGCATGGCACTGGGGGCGTTGATTCAAGGCGCGTCGACGGAGCCGCTCACCTTCGGCTTCTGATCCAGGCGGGGCACGCGGCCCCGCCCGCGCCTCTCAATGCCCGTGGCCGTGGCCATGATCGTCGTCGCGATCATGGCGATCATCGCCGCCCAAGCGTTGGTTCACGAACTTCGAGCCGGTGAGGTCGGCATCGGTGAAGGTGAACACGAACCATTGATTCGGATTGTTCTTGCCGCCCGGCGTGGTGGCGAGGAAGTCGTTGTCGTTGGCGATGTAGAGCGTGTGCTTTTGCACGCCGCCCACCACCACGTCGTCGCCGAAGGTCATGCCTTCGATCTTGGCCGGAATCTGGTCGGTCGTGAGGCCGGCCGCGGTGAGCTTGGCGACGATGTCGAGGAACAGCGTCTTGGCCGGTGCCTTGGCAATCAGCGCGGCTTCGCCGGTCAGGTCCGAGACATCTTGCGCGCCCGCGAGGTCGACCTTGTAGATGCGCTTGACGACGGCCTTGCTGTCGTCGCCGAGGCCTTTGCCGTCGCGTTCGAGCACCAGCATTTCATGGCTGTTGAGCGCCAGCATTTCGCTGCTGTTGTAGGCCTTGGCCTTGTCGTCGAGGTAGTTGTCGTAGGCGTATTGATGCGTCACGCCGGTCTCGAGGTCGACCTTGACGATGCGGTTGGCACGGCCACCATCGCCGCCGTCTTCGATGAGCGGGCTTTGCATGAAGCCGAACAAGGTCTTGCCGTCGGGCGAAATCGCGAGGCCTTCCATGCCTTTGTTCGCCACGCGGCCGGTGGTGTTGCCCGAAATTTCGGCGGCGCCGGTGGGCGCCTTGTGCGCGACGGCCAGGCGCGCGGGCAGCGTGATCACGCGCAGACGCGCGCCGCTCGCGCGGTCGAATTCATACAGGTAGGGGCCGTATTCGTCGCTGATGTAAACGCGGCGGCCATCGCGCGAGACACGGATGCCTTCGGGATCGAGGCGGGCATCGCGCGCGTCGGCCGAGGTCGTGGCGGCGTCGAAATTGTCCGAGCGGCCCGAGAAGTAATGTCGGGCGCGCGTATTGGCCGCGGGCGTGGCGCCATAACCGGCCACGCTGGTGCCGTAATTGAGCGGCGCATGGCTGAACAACAAGGTGGTGCCGACGAGGGTGGGCTTGAGCGTGTACGGCAGGCCGGTCGTGGCATCGGCGCGCGGCAGCAGATCGAGATGCAGGGTATGAAAGCGCGGCACATAGCTCGCGGTGTTGTCGACACTCGCGTTCCAACTGACCGCGTTCGGGCCGCGGTCGGGCAGGGCCAGGAAGGTATGGCCGCCGGCCCAGGCCAGGCCCGAGCCCATGCCACCGAGCAGATCGCCACGCACGCCGTTTTCGAGCGGCGCGCTTTGGCCGGAAGCGTCGGCGAGGGTGCCGGGCAATTGGCCGATCGCAATGAGGTCGATCGCCTGGGCAGATTGGGCACTGAGGCCGAGCGCGATCGCCGCGGCCAGAAGAGTTGTGTTGAATCGCATGATGGACGCGCTCGCGGCACCGCGCAGGGTGCAAGGTTGAAATCGCGTGCATCCTGCCGGGGCTGTGTCACAGTTTTGTGACAGTCCGGCGACTAGGAAGGACTGCCGTCCGGATGGGTGGCAAGTCGGATGCGACCGCTCGACAGCAACTGGCCGAAGGCGGCGCCGGCGAGCACGCAATACTCGGTATGGCGCGCATGGCCGAGCGCATCGGCGGTGTCGACGCGTTCGGCCGGGTGACACATCAAGGCGCTGCGTGTGCTCAGTTGATGCAGCCAGCGTTCGACCAGATGCAGGTAGCGCGCGTCGTCGGCATCGAAGGCGTAAACGCCCAGCAGGCGATCGGTGGTCGCGAGGCCCTGGCGGCGTGCCGCATTGGCCAGCGCTCGCGCGCCCAGAAAGCGGATCACCGCGCGCTTGAGGCCGTCGCCGCGCCACGGGCGCCAGGGCGGCGCGCTGATGCGCAGCCAGGGCTTGAGGCCGCGCGTCGCGAGCACATCGAGCAAAGCGCTGCGCACCTGCGGCAATTGGTGCACATGCTGGTGGCCGTCGACATAATCGGGCGCGCGTCCGATCGCTTCCTCGAAGCGCGCGAATTGCGCGTCGATGCGTGTGCGCAGGTCGGCGCCGTCGAGCCGGCGCAGCAGGCTCGCGGTAATGAGTTGTTTGAGCGGTCGTGCGCCCTCACCGAACTCGGTCAGATCGAGGTGCAGGCCGAGCGCGACCTGGGTTGCAGGCACAATGCGCAAATGCTGGGCGGCTTGCGGCCAGCGCGGACTGTTGACCATGCAGGCGGTCGCCGAGACGCGCCCGCGCGCGATCAGGTCGAGAATGCCCGCGTCGATCGCCTCGCTCATGCCGTAATCGTCGGCGCTGATGATCAGTGCATGCGACTGGATTGGATTCAACGATGGCCTCCGAAACAAACGACGATTTGGCCGGCACGACGCCGCCCACCCGTACCGAGCGCTTCCTCGCGGCCGCCTTTGCGAGCCCGGTGCGCCTGTTTGCGCTGTGTTTCGCCTGGTTTAGCGCCTGGGCCTGGATGCGCCCGCTCGCCGTGCCCGACGAAGGCCGTTACACCGACATCGCGCGCTGGATGGTGACCAGCGGCGACTGGCTGGTGCCGCGACTCGATGGCATTGCCTTCTTGCATAAGCCACCACTTTACTTCTGGATCGAAAGCGCGTTCGTGGCGATATTGGGGACATCGCCCTGGGTCGCCCGTTTGACGTCCTTGCTCGCCGCGGCGCTGACGTGCATGGCCAGCGCCTGGTTCGTGCGCCATTGGCTCGGTGAACGCGCGGCGCGCTGGACGCTGGCGGTGCTCGTCTTCAACCCGCTGCTGGTGCTC
>CAXBRX010000371.1:0-3611 GCA_963977835.1 uncultured Derxia sp. | reverse complement strand
AGTTGCGCATCGACGGCAGCGAACGGCGCAATGACGACGAACAGCTCAAGCGCGGCGACCAGTACTACGGCTTGCGCTATACGCCCGCGCCGTCGGTCGCGGTCGATTTCGATCTGCACCACGCCAAGCAGACGGTGTTGGCGACGGCCGATCAGGCGCGCCAGAACTTCGCTCGCGTCAACGCGCAATGGTTGCCGCCCGATTGGCCGGGCTTGGGCCTGCACCTCACGCTCGAAGAGCCGGTGGGCACGCATGACGCCGACCCGATGATGGCGCGCGGCAAGGTCGAGTACGGCGCCGATTACCAATACCAGGGCGGCGGCCCGTGGTCGCAATCGCGACTCTATGTGCGCGAAGCGCCGCGCCTGGGTCTGCTCAGCGATGGCGCCGCGCTCGAATTGCGCGCCGCCTATCGTCACACCCTCGGCGTCGAAGTGCCTGACGGTACGCCTGGCGGCGCGGTCTACACCCAGTTCCAGCACAGCAGCCTGCAAGACGACCGCGACACGCTCTGGGTGATCGGCGCGCGCCACCGTTTCGATCTCGCACCGCGCTGGGCGCTCGACGCCAACATCGAACAGGCCACGCCGCTGGAAGGCAGCGGCGCCGTGCGTTCCTTCAGCACCGGCGGCAAGCTGCACACCAGCCGGTTCCCGCGCGATTCGTTCTCGATCGATTACGCGCTGGTCAACTCGGCTTTGCGCAACAGCTATTACGGCAAGCTCAGTCATACCGCACGCTGGTCAGATTCCGTGTTGAGCGCGGTGCGCATGAGCGCCACCCGCGGGCAGTCCAAGACCTCGCCGACGGCCGCCACCAACGAATTCAGCAGCGCATTCGCACTCGGCTGGCGCGAGCCGCAAGCCAAACGCTTGAGCATTCTTGGCCGCTATACCTGGCTGGGCCGGGCGAGCAACGAACCCGACGTGACCGACCGCCACGCCCACATCGTCCTCGGCTATCTCGGGTATTTGTTCGACGAGGCCGATTCGATGTCGTGGCGCTGGTCACGACGCTGGGACCATGACGACCTGTACGGCGCGCAAGGCGGGCGGTACACCGATTTCGCGCTCGCGCGCTGGGTGCACAACTGGCCGGGCCGGTGGAGCCTGAGCGGCCATGTCGCACGGCGTGAAGACACTGTGTTCGGCAACGAAAACAGCCTCGGGCTCGAAATTGGCTATCGGCTCAGCAGCAAGGCCGCTTTGGCCTTGGCCTTCAATCCGCGCGGTTTCAACGACAACGAAATCTCGGTCGACGAAAAGCCGCGTAAAGGCTGGACCTTGCGCCTGCGGTTTTCCATCGAAAGCGCGTTGTCGCGCTGGCTAGACGCACCAATGCCGGCCGAAGCGCCCGAGCTGTCCGGCCCTGTGGACCACACCGTCACGGCGCCATGAACGCCAAGGGCGGCCATCCGATGAAAATGCTGCCCAGCGGAAGCTTCATGAGGCGCTGCTAGAATCCGCGCGATGGATTCGATCATTCGCGACATCGCGGTCTACGCGATTCCGGTCATTTTTGCGATCACCTTGCATGAGGCCGCGCACGGCTACGTCGCGCGCCTGTTCGGCGATTCCACCGCCTGGATGCTCGGTCGTGTGAGCATCAATCCCGTCAAGCACATCGACCCGATCGGCACGATCGTGGTGCCGGTGGTGTTGCTGTTGTTCGCCAAACTGGCTGGCGGCGGGTTCTTTCTATTTGGGTGGGCCAAACCCGTCCCCGTGAATTTCGGGAATCTTCGTCATCCCAAACGCGACATGATCTGGGTCGCAGCGGCAGGCCCGGCTGCGAATCTGCTCATGGCCATCGGCTGGGCCTTGCTGGACCCCTTGCTGTTTGCGGTCGGTGTTCAAGAAAGCTATTTCCACATTGTTGCGAGCGCTGGCGTCATCGTGAACGTGATGTTCATGGTGGTGAATCTCATCCCGATTCCGCCATTGGACGGCGGCCGTATTCTCGTCGGCGTACTGCCCACCAGCCTGGCGAAAACGGTGGCGTCGATCGAACCATACGGCTTGTTCATTTTCATTGGTTTGCTGGTGCTGGATAACCAGACCGGCATACTGTCCTCGATCCTGTTTCCGATCGTCTCTTGGGTCCGATCCTGGATCCTGGGGCTGTCTCATCTCTTCTGACTCCATGGCATCAGAACGCGTACTTTCCGGCATGCGCCCCACCGGCGCCTTGCACATCGGCCATTACCACGGCGCCCTCAAAAACTGGGTGCGCTTGCAGCCCTTGTACGACTGCTTCTATTTCGTGGCCGACTGGCATGCGCTGACCACGGTCTACGACGATCCGTCGATCATCGAAAGTTCGACAGTCGAGATGGTGATCGACTGGCTCGCGGCCGGCCTCGATCCGGCGAAATCGCCGGTCTTTTTGCAGTCGCGCGTGCTCGAGCATGCCGAGCTGTTCCTGTTGCTCGCGATGCATACGCCGCTCGGCTGGCTCGAACGTGTGCCGACCTACAAAGACCAGCAGGAAAAGCTCAAGGACAAAGACCTCTCGACCTACGGCTTCCTCGGCTATCCGCTCATGATGGCGGCCGACATCCTGATCTACCGCGCGAGCTATGTGCCGGTCGGCGAGGATCAGGTCCCGCATCTGGAGTTCACGCGCGAGGCCGCGCGCCGCTTCAATCATTTGTACGGGCGCGAGCCGGGCTTCGAAGACAAGGTCGCGGCGGCGCTCAAGAAACTGGGCGGCAAGGCGGCCAAGCAATACACCGAGGCGCGCACGCGTTACCAGGAGCAAGGCGATGCCGAAGGCCTCGAAGCGGCGCGCGCGCTGAGCGCAGCGGCCAAGGCGGGATGGAAGCCGAAGCGCACGATCCTGTTCTGCTCGTGGGATGCGGAGGAGTACGGGCTCGTCGGATCCACCGAGTGGGCCGAAGACCACGCGGCGATGCTGCAACAGAAGGCGATCGCCTACCTCAACGTCGACTCCGCGGTGACTGGATCGAGTTTCGGCGCATCGGGAACGCCGTCGTTGCGCGATGTCGTACGCGAGGTCGTCGCGATCGTGCCGGAGCCGGGCAAACCCGGCCAGTGGCGCATGGAAGCCCACGCCAAGGCGCAGCAGTTGTCGTTCTTCCTGTGGAACGCTGGCCCCGACCTGGAGCTGCTGGCCGCGGCCCGAGGGGCGGTCGGGCTGCGCGACCACGGCGAGGCCGACGGCAACAATCGTCACCACCAGGCCGGTGCTCAACCAGTCCCTTCGTGTCATAGGCGTCTCGTGCGGGGGAACGACGTGCACGATAGACCGCATGGCCGGCGCGGTCAACCGCATTCCGGGCAAGGGGGAAATCCGATCGAACCTGGCGGTCGGGGGCTCGGCCGCCAAGACCGAACTCACCGCCAGGGAACGCGAAATCTGCGCCGCGATCGAGTCCACCGTGGCAGCGCCGATCATCAACCAGGCGGGCAAGGACACGCTGCCACAGATGCTTGCGCTGCTTGGCCGCGCCACGGTGCTGCTGTCACCGGACTCGGGCCCCGCGCACATGGGCACCCTGGCGGGTGTGCCGGTCATCGGCCTGTACGCGGCAACCAATCCCGCGCGCAGCGGCCCGTATCTGTCCCGGGCATGGAGCGTCGACCGCTACG
>CAXBRX010000370.1:0-3621 GCA_963977835.1 uncultured Derxia sp. | reverse complement strand
CGGGATAGGTCGCCTGCCGTCGCACCAGCGACGACGTGGGGTCGGCTACGGCGACCGCCAGCACGCCAAGCCCCAGCAGCGCAATCAGCAACGGTAGGAGCGTGAGCGACGCCCACGGGGTACCTCGCGCTGCGGTGGTCACCAGTGGCACGGCCACACCGCGGCGGCGTCGGCCCGCGATGAGTCGCAGGCACAGCGCGCACGCGGCGACGCCGGCCGCAGCCGCCACGCCGCCCGGCCTCAAGCCGTTTGCCGAAGTCATCAAGGATGCCAAGCGCATCGATGGCCTGTTCCCGGTCTGGCAGAAAGACGAAAAAGTCTGGATCGAAGTCGCGCCGGAGCAATTCGGCCAGCCGTATTTCTTCGCCTTCTCGCGCACGCGCGGCCTGGGCGAAGGCCGGCTGTACGGCAACTGGATGCTCGACGAATACGTGGTCGAATTCCAGCGCGTGGGCAACGTGGTGCAACTGGTGGCCAAGAACACCCGCTTCACGACCCAGGACAAGACCCCGCTCGCGCAAGCGCTGCGCAACAGCTTCACCGACAGCCTGCTCGCGTCGAGCACGGTGGTGAGCACGCCGCACCCCGAGCGCAAGACGGTGCTCGTCGATGCCAACGCCTTGCTGCTGGCCGACATTCCTTCGCTCACGCCCCAACTCGAAGAGCAATACCGGCTCGCCTACACGCTCGATGCGCGCCATTCGTCGTTTGCCGCCGTGCGCGCCACGCCGACCATGACCAGCTTCGAAGTCAACGCCTTGTACGCCGTGCCGCGCCTGCCCGCGCCGCCGGCCGGGCCGGTGCCGCCGGGTGTGAAGCAACCCAAGACGCCCGCAAACCTCGTCGATGGCCGCAGCATGTTCATCGGCTATCACTACAGCCTCACCAACCTGCCCGCGCCGGCCATGGCGCCGCGCGCGGCCGATGACCGCGTCGGGCATTTCGAGACCAAGCGCTGGGACTTCAGCGACGAGACCGATACCCATCCGCTGCATCATTTCGTGAACCGCTGGCGGCTCGAAAAGAAAGACCCGTCGGCCGCGCTGTCGGAGCCGGTCAAGCCCATCGTGTTCTGGCTCGACCGCAACATCCCCGAGCGTTATCGCGACACCGTCAAGCAAGGCGTGCTCGAATGGAACAAGGCCTTCGAGCGCATCGGCTTCAAGGACGCGATCAAGGTCGAGATCCAGCCCGACAACGCCGACTTCGACCTCGCCGATACGCAACACGCCTCGATCCGCTGGTTCCTCGACAGCGACGATGGCGCGCTCGCGGTCGGCCCCTCGCAAGTCGATCCGCGCACCGGCGAAATCCTCGATGCCGACATCGATCTGTCGGACAACTGGGCGCGTCTGCCGCGCCGCCTCGCCGCCGAACAATTCCCGGCGTCGCACGCTGCCGCGCATGATGCCCACGACGCCTGCAGCTACGCCGAAGACGCGATGGAAGAAGTGGGCTTCGCGCTCGATCTGCTCGAAGCACGCGGCGAGATCGAACCCGGCAGCCCCGAAGCCGAAGCGATCGTGAAGTCCATCCTCAAGGATGTGGTCACCCATGAAGTCGGCCACACCCTGGGCCTGCGCCACAACTTCCGCGCCTCGACCACGATTCCCCTGGCCAAGGTGCAAGACGCGGCCTACACCCGCGAGCACGGCATCTCGGGCTCGGTCATGGATTACAACGCGTTCAACGTCGCGCTCGAATCGGAGCACCAGGGCGAATACGCGATGAGCACCCTCGGCGCCTACGACTACTGGGCGATCGAATACGCCTACAAGCCCTTCGCGCCCGATCAGGAACGCGCCGGCCTCGCGCGCATCGCTGCGCGCAGCACCGAGCCCGCGCTCGCCTACGGCACCGACGAAGAAGCCGCCGGCAGCCAGGGCTACGACCCCGAGGTCAATCAGCGCGACCTCGGCGACGATCCGCTCGCCTTCGCGGTGCGCCGCATCGCTTTGTCGAACGAGTTGTGGCGCCGCCTGCAAGACAAAGCCTTGCAGCCCGGCGACAGCTACGCCGTACTTCGACGCAATGTGGCCAGCGGCCTGCGCCAGTTCGGCCTCGCTGCCGACCTTGCGGCCAAGTACGTCGGTGGTGTGGTCTATGTGCGTGACCACGCCGGCAGCCCGCGCGCGAGCTTCACGCCGGTGCCGGCCGCGCGTCAGCGCCAGGCGCTCAAGCTCTTGACCGACCAGGTCTTCGCCGCCAATGCGCTGAGCTTCAAGCCCGAGTTCGTCGCGCGCCTGGTCGAAGACGGCCTCGACCGCGGCTACGATCAGCCCAAGACGCCCGCGCTCGCGCAGAGCATCTTTGCCGTACACAAAGCGGTGCTCGATCATGTGCTGTCCGACGGCGTGGCGACGCGCCTCGTGGAAAGCGCGACCCAGGTCACCGATCAGAAGACGGTCCTGTCGGTCGCCGAGCTCAATGCGGCACTCACACGAGCGATCTGGTCGGAACTGCGCACCGGCGCCGACATTCCGCTCGTGCGGCGCAATCTGCAACGCGAGCATGTACGGCGTTTGGCTACGGCGCTGCTCAAGCCCAGCGCCGGCACCCCGCCCGACGCGCGTGCGGTGGCGCGCAGCACCGCGCTCGACCTCACGCGTGAGATCGAACGGGCCAAGAACGGCCGCCGTTTGTCGGGCGAGGCGCGTGCCCACCTCGACGAAAGCCTGGCCACCTTGCAAGAAGCCTTGCGCGCGCCCTTGCAGCGCGCCGGAGCCTGATCCGCGATGGCCAGATCCTCCCGTCCAGGCGTCGTGCGCCTAGCGCTCGACGCCGCCGACAACGCCCAGCTCGCCAATCTGTGCGGCGCGCTCGACGAGAACCTGCGCCAGATCGCGCAGGCGCTCGATGTCGACATCACGCGCCGCGGCCATCGCTTCGAAATCCGCGGCGAGCGCGGCGACCAAGCTGCGCGTCTGTTGTACGACTTCTACGCGCGCGCGCAGGCCCCGTTGTCGATCGACGATGTGCAGCTCGCGCTGGTGGAAGTGCTGGCGGCCGAGCACTCGAACCCGCCGCCGGCCGCACCGCGCCATGCCGCAGCAGCGGCCGATGCCGCGACGCCGCCCGCGAGCCTGGCCGATCTCGACGAACACGACGGCCCGGTCTTGCGCACCCGGCGTGCCGATCTGCACGGCCGCACCGCCAATCAGCGCAGTTATCTGCGCAACATCCTCGCGCACGACATCACCTTCGGCATCGGCCCGGCGGGCACCGGTAAGACCTATCTGGCGGTGGCGTGCGCGGTGGACGCGTTCGAGCGCGACGCGGTCAAGCGGCTGGTGCTGGTGCGCCCGGCGGTGGAGGCCGGCGAGCGGCTGGGCTTTCTGCCCGGCGACATGGCGCAAAAAGTTGACCCGTATCTGCGGCCGCTCTACGACGCGCTTTACGATCTGATGGGCTACGACAAGGTGGCGAAAATGTTCGAGCGCGGCGCGATTGAAGTCGCCCCGCTCGCCTTCATGCGCGGACGCACGCTGAATCACGCCTTCGTGATTCTCGATGAAGCGCAAAACACCACGCCCGAGCAGATGAAGATGTTCCTCACCCGCATCGGCTTTGGCAGCCGCGTGGGGGTCACCGGCGACGGGACGCAAACCGATCTCGCCAAAG